>CAIWHQ010000318.1 GCA_903912465.1 uncultured Alphaproteobacteria bacterium
TCCCCCTTCGGCCGGGTCTCCACCCCCGAGGACGTGGCCGCCGCCGTGACCTGGCTGGTCTCGTCCGCCAACCCCTACGCCAACGGCCAGAAGATCAACATCAACGGCGGGGGCTGAGGCCTAGGGGCGCAGGACCCCATCCGCCAGCATGTCTAGGTGGCGGTCGATCAGCAGCTCAAGGTCCACCCAGGGAAAGTCCCGCCGGGCGAGCAACAACGAGACCAACCCGTGCATCCCGGCCCAGAGGCACTGGGTCAGCAGCCGGGTCTCGCCCGGCCGGGTCGATCCCGTCGAGACCAGCTGCGCCATGCGCGCCTGGAAATCCTCGAAGGTGTCCAGGCCGGCGGCCAGGATCCGCGAATCCTGGGCCTCCGCCCGGCCGTCAGGTTTCTCCAGCATGAAGGCAACGCGGTAGGCGTCCGGCCGCTCCAGCCCGAAGTTGATGTAGATCCTGCACATGCGCAGCAGGGTGGCACGATCGATCACGGCGGCGACCGGAACGGTACCCATGCGTTGAGCCAGTTCACCGAAGGCCCGCTCACACAGCTCCGCGAGGATTGCGTCCCGGTTCTGGAAATGGGCGTAGAGCGCGGGCTGGGAAATCCCGACAGACGCCGCGATATCCCGGGTCGTGACCCCCAGGACGCCCCGCTCTGCAAACAGGACGAGCGCCGCGTCGAGGATTTCCCCGCGACGCTCGGCCCCGTGCCCCCGGGGCTTCCGGGGCGATCGACTTTCAACGGGGATCATGACGGCGAATTCACCGGTGCAGGCTCCGGGTCCGGCTTGACAAGGGCACATAACCTATCAGTGATAAGTGATCACTGATAGGTATTCCGGTGCCCGCGATGACTACGCCCCTTCGACGACCTCAGTCCAGCGGCGCCCTCGCGGCGGCGGCGCTGGGGGTCCTTCTCCTGGCGGCGTGCAGCCCGGCGGGCGACCCCGCCCCGGCACCGCCCGCGACCGTCGAGACCGCCCAGGCCGAGCCGGATGGCGTGGGCCCCGGCCTGGCCGTCAGCGGAACCCTGGAACGCCAGCGGGAGATGAACCTTGCCTTTCGGATCGGTGGAGTGATGACCGCTCTCGCCGTCGATGCTGGGGATTCCGTCTCCGCCGGCCAGGTTCTGGCGCGGATCGACCCTTCGGCCGTCAACGCCCGGGTGACTCAATCCGAGGCCGATCTCGAGCGTGCCCGCCGCGACCTGCGGCGGGACGAGGCCCTCTTCGCTAAGGGATATGTCAGCAATCAGAGGCTCGAGGACCGGCGGAGCGCGGTGAAGGCCGCCCAGGCGTCCTATGATGCCGCCGCCTTCGACGGGCGCTGGTCGCGCCTGGTCGCCCCCGCCAGCGGGGTGGTGCTGGAACGCGCTGCCCAGGTCGGCGAGGTGGTCCAGCCAGGCCAGACCGTCCTGCGGGTGGCCGATCTTTCCAGCCCGCTGGTCCTGCGAGCCGGAGTCGCCGACCGCGACATTCCCCGGATCACTGTGGGCCAGCCGGTGACCGCCACCGTAGATTCCCTGCCGGGTCAGGCCCTGTCCGGACGAGTGGTCCGGGTCGGACAGGGGGCGGACACCCGGACGGGCGCCGTCCCGGTCGAGGTGGAGCTGCCCGGCCGCCCGGAGCTACGCAGCGGCCTCACCGCCAAGGTAACCTTCCCCTCCGCGGCGACCGGCGACGGCAGCGTCCGGGTCCCCGCAGAGGCCATCCTCGAGGCGAATGGCGACAAGGCGCATGTCTTCCGCCTGCAGGGCGACCGGGCCGTTCGCACCCCCGTGGTCTTCCTCGGCTTTGAGGGCGACGACGCCCGGGTCCGCGGCCTGGCCCCTGGCGAGCGGGTCATCACCGCCGGTGGCGGCTTCATCAACGACGGCGAGAGGGTACGCATCGCCGACCCGCGCGCACTGGCTGGCGCCGTTCGATGAACTTCGACATCGCTGGCTTCGCGGTTCGCCGCTGGCAGTTCACCCTGGTCGCCTTCGCCCTGCTGGCCGCCCTGGGGCTAAACGCCTTCTTCTCCACCCCGCGGTCCGAGGACCCTCACTTCCCCCTGCCCATCGTCATCGTCCAGGCGGTCCTGCCCGGTGCGGAGCCCTCGGAGGTAGAACAGCTGGTGGTCGACCCCATCGAGCAGGCCCTCGACGGCCTCGATTCGGTGGCTCAGATCCGCTCCACCAGCCAGGACGGGGTGGGCGTGGTGGATGTCGAGTTCAGCTACGACGTCGATCCTGAGCGCAAGTACGACGA
>CAIWHQ010000319.1 GCA_903912465.1 uncultured Alphaproteobacteria bacterium
CGGGCGCGCCTGGTCGCGGCCTGCGGCGGCGTCGCCACCGAAGCCGGGGCGGCGGCCCTGGAGGCTAGCCTGCGCGACTGACCGAGAGGACGTGCTCGAAGCCTCGGACGATCCGGTCGGCGTATCTGGGCCCCAGAAGGCTGGCGTGCCGGGCCCCGGGGACGCGGTCCACCCATCCGGCGCAGGAATTGACAGCAGGGGCGTTCTGGATCGCCTGGAGCTCGGGGGTCATGGGCACGGCACCCGCCGTCACGACAGCCACGGGCAGGTCCGGATCGAAGGGCCCCTGGATCCGGCCTTGTTCCGCCGAGGCGAGCCACTGCTGCACCTCCCGGGCCGCCGTCCGCGCATGGGAGGCCGAGGCGTAGATCCGTCGTTTCTCAAGCGAAACCTCAGCCGGAAGTCCGATCCGGTCCCCGGCCACCAGGGACCAGACCCGCATGACGCCCAGGTCGGCCACCCGGTCGAGCCCGAACATGGCCTGGCGGAAGCCGCCGATCATCCGGGCGGCAGCCGGATTGTCGACGGCCTCAGGGGTGACGGCATCCACCAGAACAAGGCCGTCCAGGCGATGGCGGACCCGAGGGGCGAGGCTGCGAAGGAAGAGGCCGGCCATGGAATGGCCCCCCAGGACCAGGCGCGAGGTCGCATCGACACGGGCGACCAGGGCCTCCAGGTCATCGGAAATGGCCCGGGCGTCGCGGGGCTCCGGACCCGGATCCGAATGCCCAAGACCTGCCCGGTCATAGGCCAGGCTACGGATGCCCTGCTCCGCCAGCTGTGTCTGGACAACGAACCAGTCAGCGGCGCAGCCGAAGGCACCGCATTCCAAAACGACCAGCGGTCCGCCTTCCGAAGGTCCGGCCCTCACCGCGCGCAGGGTCCGGCCGCCGATGTCGACCCGTTCGCCCCGAAGCGGACGTCCCTGGGGATCTCTCAAGGTCATCTCCCGGAAGCCCCCGGCGTCGAGTCTATTTCCAGGCGTAAGTGACCGGGGCGGCCACAGGGCCGAAGGTGATTTCGACCGAGGTCACGGCCTTCGCCCCCGCCGGCGGCTTGAATACGGCCCGCGTCGCCTCGGGCAGGACCCGGACCGGCGGTGCGCCGTCGAAGGCTACCCGCACATCCAGGACGGCTTCCTCGGGCGACTTGAGCAGCTTGGGCCGGGCGGCCTCGCCGGGGATCTCGCCGCTGATCTGGAAATAGCGCGTGGTCTGGCTCAGGCCGGCGAACCAGACGATCTTGAAACCGTCGGCGGTCACCCAGTAGCTGGGGCTGAGGGCGACGTCTGCCGAATAGGCATTGGCGTCGGTCCCCACCGTGATGCGCCCGGACCGGGGCTCGAGGACCCCGTTGGTGTTCGGCTCCAGGGGAATTGAAAAGACGATGGGCGCCGCGGGCGCTTCCGGCGCCTTGGATCCCGAGCAGGCTGAAAGCAGGACAACCGACGCGAGCAACAGCCCGCCCACGACACTGCGCATGGTTTGCCTCCCTGATGATGACCGGGAGAATGTACCTGCAGGAAGGGGGCGGCAAGCGGATGCAGATCCCCGGAACGCGGCGCGTCACAGCGACTTGAGGATGCCCTCGACCATCTTCTTGGCGTCGCCGAACAGCATCATGGTGTTGTCGCGGAAGAAGAGCTCGTTCTCGACTCCGGCATAACCCGAGCTCATGCCCCGCTTCACGAACAGCACGGTCCGGGCCTTTTCGACGTCCAGGATGGGCATGCCGTAGATGGCGCTGGAGCGGTCGGTCTTGGCCGCCGGGTTGGTGACGTCATTGGCGCCAATGACGAAGGCCACGTCCGCGGTCGGGAACTCGGCGTTGATGTCCTCGAGCTCGAAGACCTCATCGTAGGGCACGTTGGCCTCGGCCAGCAGGACGTTCATGTGCCCGGGCATACGGCCGGCAACGGGGTGGATGGCGTACTTCACGTCGACGCCCTCCTCCTTCAGCTTGTCGGCCATCTCGCGCAGGGCATGCTGGGCCTGGCTGACGGCCATCCCGTAGCCGGGAACGATGATCACCTTGGAGGCGTTCTTCATGATGAAGGCCGCGTCTTCCGCCGAGCCCTGCTTGACCGGGCGGGTCTCCACCCGGCCGCCGGCCGCCGCCGCGCTGTCGTCAGCGCCGAAGCCGCCCAGGATGACCGAGACGAAGCTGCGGTTCATCGCCTTGCACATGATGTAGGACAGGATCGCACCGGAAGACCCCACGAGGGCGCCGGTGATGATCAGGGTGACATTCTCGAGGGTGAAGCCCAGGGCCGCCGCCGCCCAGCCCGAATAGCTGTTCAGCATGGACACCACGACGGGCATGTCCGCGCCGCCGATGGGGATGATGAGGGTGATCCCCAGGATGAGGGCCAGGGCGAAGATGGCCCAGAAGGCCCAGAGGGCCGAACCGCCACTGACCACCAGAACGCCGATCAGGCCCACCAGGGCAAGGCCGATCAGTATGTTCAGCACATGCCGGGCGGGAAGCAGGATAGGCGCCCCTGACATGTTGCCGTTCAGCTTGGCGAAGGCGATGACCGAGCCAGTGAAGGTCACCGCGCCAATGGCCAGGCCCAGGGACAGCTCCACAAGGGAAACGCCATGGATGGCGCCCGGCGCACCGATCCCGTAGGCACCGGGCGTATAGACGGCGGCCACGGCCACGAGGCAGGCGGCCAGGCCGACCAGGCTGTGGAAGGCGGCCACCAGCTGGGGCATGGAGGTCATGGCCACCCGGCGTGCGATCACCGCACCGATCCCGCCGCCGACGCCAACGCCGCCGAGGATCAGGCCGATGGTCAGGCCGTCCAGCTTGTCCTGGCTGAAGAGGGTGAAGAGGGTCACGCCGACCGCGAGGGCCATGCCGATCATGCCGTTGCGGTTGCCCGCCTGGCTGGTCACCGGGCTGGAGAGCCCGCGCAGGGCCAGGATGAAGAGCACCCCGGAGACAAGGTAGAGGATGGCGGCGAGGTTGGCGCTCACTTGGCGGCATCCTTCTTGGCCGGCTCTTTCTTCTTGTACATGGCCAGCATCCTCTGGGTGACCAGGAAGCCACCGAAGATATTCACCGCCGCCAACGCAGCGGCAAGGGCACCTGCGCCCTTGGAGATCATTGCCGCACCTGTGCCGGCACCCGGCGCGCCCTGTGCGGCCGCAGCCAGCAGGGCCCCCACGATGATCACCGAGGAGACGGCGTTGGTTACCGCCATCAGGGGTGTGTGCAGGGCTGGCGTAACGCTCCAGACCACGTAGTAGCCGACGAAGATGGCCAGAACGAAGATGGCCAGCCGAAAGACTGTAGGATCAACGTCCATGTGTGCCTCCATCAGGATCCGGCGAGGGCCGGATGCACGATCTTTCCGCCGCTGACGACCAGGGCTGCCTTGAGGATTTCATCTTCACGGTCGGGAGCAAGAGCCCCGTCCTTGTCGAGGAGAAGGCCCGAAAAGGCCAGCAGGTTCCGGGCGAACAGGGCTGAGGCGTCCGCCGCCACCCGACCCGGCATGTTGGCAATGCCGAGGATCTTTGCCCCGTTGTCGGTTTCGACGGTCTCGCCGACCTTCGCGCCCTCGACATTGCCGCCCTGTTCGACGGCGAGGTCGACGAGGACCGAGCCGGCCTTCATCGAGGCGACCTGGGCCGCCGTGACCAGGCGGGGCGCTGGCCGGCCCGGGATCAGGGCGGTGGTGATGACGATATCCTGCTTGCCGATATGGCCAGAGATCAACTCGGACTGCTTGGCCTGGTACTCCGCGCTCATTTCCTTGGCGTAGCCGCCAGCGGTCTGGGCGTTGCGGAATTCGTCGTCTTCGACGGCGATGAACTTGGCGCCGAGGGACTCCACCTGCTCCTTGGTCGCCGGCCTGACGTCGGTGGCCGTCACCACGGCGCCCAGTCGGCGGGCCGTGGCGATGGCCTGGAGCCCGGCGACGCCGACCCCCATGACGAACACCTTGGCCGCGGCGATGGTGCCGGCGGCGGTCATCATCATGGGCAGGGCGCGGCCATAGGCGCTGCTGGCCTCGATCACGGCGCGGTAGCCAGCGAGATTGGCCTGGGAGGACAGGACATCCATCACCTGGGCGCGGGTGATCCGGGGAATGAATTCCAGGGCGTAGGCTTCCGCCCCGCTGGCGGCGAGGGCCTCGAGCCCGGCGCGGTCCTGGTAGGGGTTGAGAGAGGCCGCAACGATGGTGCCCGGCTTCAGGGCCGAAAGGGCCTCGGCGGAGGGCGTCCGGATGCCGAAGAGGATATCTGCACCCTTGACGGTATCGGCGGCGGACTTGGCCACACGCGCACCTGCGGCGGCGTAGTCGGCGTCAAGGCAGGCGGCTCCCTGGCCGGCTCCGGCCTGGACAGCCACGGTGAAGCCTGCAGCGATAAGCTTGCGAACGGTCTCGGGCGTGGCGGCGACCCGGGTTTCCCCGGGCTGGGACTCACGGATTACGGCGATGACAGCCATGGCTTGGTCCGGACTCCCGATGATGAGACGGGCTGAGCCCGACCCTAGTGCGCCGCGTCGGGCTTATCCCGAAGAATGAAAATGCCGATCACGGTCATGGCCAGGGACACGCCCAGGCCCACCAGGAAGCCGGCGGGGGTGCAGAACCAAAGGACCAGCAAGACCAGCAGGGCGGCGATCGCCAGGGATCCCCACTTGGTGAGGAGCATGAAGATGCCGTAGGTGGCAGCCTGCTCGCTGATGTCCATCTCGCCACGATGATATTCGGAAGCCATTCGGGACTCTCTTGTTCCGTCACAGGGTTTCTGCGGTGGGGTTACACGCTCCGGTCGCGCCGCTCAAGTCTGCTGGTCAGGCAGGGCTCAGGTACCGGGCCAGACCGCCAGCAGGCCGCGGAGGGCCGAAATCAGAGCCAGGGGCTGGTCGATCATGATGTGGTGGGCGGAGTCCGGAATGGCGATCTCCAGAGTCTGGGGCGGCAGGGGTGAGGGTCCACCCTCCTTCCGACGGCTGATGATGGCCGAGCGGTCGCCATAGATATGGACCAGGGGGATGGCGACCTGGGGGGGGCCACCGCCCATCAGGCCGCTCATCACCCCGCGGTCGAGCTTGGCCCACATGTTGGGGTCGAAGCGCCAGCTCCAGCCCTCGGAGCCGTCCGGCGCGGTCACCTTCTTCAGGGACTGGCGGGCGATGTAGTCCGCGATGAAGAGATTGCCGGCCGCCTGTGGAGGCATCAGGCGGAAGCGGGACAGGGCCTCTTCCAGGCTGGGATAGACCCGCTGGGCCCGGTCGCCCGTTGGGATGTTCCGGACCTGCTCGGCCATGCGCTCGGCCATGCGCTTGCCCTCTGCGGAGTCCGGGGGCGGTCCGCCAAACCCCGTATCCACCAGGATGGCGGCGCGCATGCGTTCAGGATGACTGGCGGCAGCAAAGAAGACCTGCGAGCCACCGAAGGAATGACCGATATAGATCGGCTTTCCAGCTTCATAGAGCCCCGCGGCCTGGGCCACGGCCTCCGCGTCGGTGGCAAAGTCCTGGAAGGCGTAGGTCTCGCGCCAGTCCGAATCGCCCATGCCCGCCAGGGACATTGAGGCCACCCGGAAGTCCTGGGCGAGAAACGGGGCGATGAAGCTCCACCAGTCGGCATGGGCGGAGTTGCCATGCACCAGGAGCAGGCCGGGCTTGCCCCTCTCTCCCCAGACCAGCATCTCTATCCGGGCGCCGAGGGACTCCACGTGACTGCGCTCCGGCGCCTGGGCCAGGGCGTTGCGGAACCATTCGGGAGCGTCCGGCTCCCCGCCGCGGAAGGGGGCGAGCGGAGCCTGGACCTCTGGCGGCAGGGCCCCCGGTTCGGTGTGTATGGGGCGGTCATCGTAGTACCCGACGGGCGCGCCTTCCTTGATCGCGGGATCGATCGGCATGTTCTACTCCTGCGCCTCCCGGTAGCCCGCCTTTCGGCGGATGGACCGGATGCCCTTGTAAACCCCGGTGCCGGTCATCAGCATCCGGTCGCCTGACCAGATCCGCCCCGCAACCGTAAAGATATCGCCATCCTCGGCGAGGATTTCGCTGGTCCCTTCGACCCAGTCGCCCATCAGTCCAGGACCCATGAAGTCGGTCACCAGGCGGACTGTCACCCAGCCCATCTCGCGCTGGTTGGAGATCACCCGGCCCCAGGCCATGTCGGCGAAGCTCATCAGCATTCCGCCATGGCAGTTGTTCATGCCGTTGGCGTGATGGCCTCCGACCCGGAAGGCCATGACCTCGAGGTTCGTCTCCGGATCCCGGCGCGAATAGAAGGGCCCGACCGTGCTGCCGAAGCCGTGCTGCCAGAGATTGATCACGAAGCCTTCGGGCACGACGGCCGTCTGGCCTTCTGTCAGGTCATCGGACATAGCGACCGGGTGACTAAAGGAGCCCCGGAAAATGGCAAGCGCCTTCCGGCTTGGCGGGGGCGCCGGCGCATGATTGATAAGGCGCTACAGAAGTTCCCCGGGGGGGTATGCGGAATGTTGAGATCCGGTGTGTTGGCGGTCGGACTGGCCGCCCTGGCCCTTTCGGGCTGCGCCACGACGAAGGGTGCGACCCCAAAGGCGGGGACCAAGGCCGCCGCCGCCAAGCCGTTACCCGCCGGACTGGACCCAGGCGCACGGCCCGACGCCTTTCCCTCGACCTACAGGCCCCTACCCTCGGCGGACTTCGCCATCGTCTACGCCCGCGCCTACACGGGGACCGGAAAGGCGCTGGAGAACGCCACGGTCATCGTCCGGGGCGGCAAGATCGTCTCGGTCGGCGAGGGCCTTGAGGCGCCGCAGGGCCTTCAGGTCGTGGACGCCCGCGGCAAGTGGGTCACCCCCGGCCTGATCGACTCCCACTCCCACCTCGGCGTCTATTCCTCACCCTCCGTGGCCGCACACTCCGACGGCAACGAACTGACCAATCCGACTACCCCCCAGGTCTGGGCCGAACACTCGGTCTGGCCCCAGGATCCGGGCTTCAACACCGCACGGATCGGCGGGGTCACCACTGTTCAGGTCCTGCCCGGGTCCGGCAACCTGATCGGCGGCCGCGGGGTGACCCTGCGCAACGTACCCTCCCGGACCGTCCAGGGCATGAAGTTCCCGGGCGCGCCCTACACGCTGAAGATGGCCTGCGGCGAGAACCCCAAGCGAGTCTACGGGTCCCGGGGCCGGGCGCCCTCCACCCGAATGGGCAATGTCGCCGGTTACCGCGCCGCCTGGATCGAGGCGGCCGAGTACACCCGCAAGTGGGACGACTACAGGGCGAAGATCGGCCTCGGCGAGAAGGCCGAGCCACCCCGCCGGGACCTGGGCATGGACACCCTGTCCGCCGTCCTGAGGGGCGAGATCCTGGTCCAGAACCACTGCTACCGGGCCGACGAGATGGCGATCATGATCGATATCGCCAAGGAGTTTGGCTATCGCATCACCAGCTTCCACCACGCTGTGGAGTCCTACAAGATCGCCGACATTCTGGCTGCGAACGACATCTGCACGGCCACCTGGGCTGGCTGGTGGGGTGCGAAGCTGGAGATGTACGACTCGGTCGAGGCGAACGTTCCCCTGCTGCAGGCCGCCGGAGCCTGCGCGATCATCAAGTCCGACGATCCCGACCTGACCCAGAGGCTGAACCAGGAGGCGGCGGTCGCGCTGGCCGCTGGCCGCGCTGCCGGGCTGCAGATCACCGAGGCCGAGGCCATGGCCTGGATCACCGCCAACCCGGCCAAGGCCCTTGGCATCCTCGACCAGACCGGCACCCTGGAGCCCGGCAAGCGGGCAGACCTCGTGATCTGGGACCGGGATCCCTTCTCGGTCTATGCGCGGACCGAGAAGGTCTTCATCGATGGCGCCCTGACCTGGGACCGCCGGGACGCGCGCTACCAGCCACGGTCCGACTTCGATCTTGGCCAACCCGGCGAGGGAGTCCGCTGATGCGCTGCCGTCTTGCCCCCATCGTCGCCGCCTTGGCCTTCGCCACCGCACTGCCGGCCGCAGCCGAGACCCTCGCCATCACCGGCGCGCGGATCCTCACCGCCGGCCCGGCCGGGACCCTGGAGCAGGGTGTAGTTGTCATCCGCGACGGCAAGATCGTCTCGGTTGGCCGGGGCGCGCCGCCCGCTGGCGCCCGGGTGATCGACGCCTCCGGCGCCGTGGTGACCCCCGGCCTCTTTGCGACGGGAAGCCTCTTGGGCGCCGTCGAGATCAGCGCCCTGGGCGACGATACTTCGGTCGACAATCCCCAGGTCGGCGCTGCCTTCGATATCCGCGAAGGCCTGGATCCCGCCTCGACCCTGATCCCCGTAGCCCGGACGGGCGGCCTCACCAGCGCCATCGTCCTGCCCCAGCCTGCGGGCGGCGGCTGGGACTACCACGAGGACGATGGCGACGTCGCAGACGACCGCCTGACCTCCGGCGGCGACGGTGGGCCGCGGCCCAACACCCTGTTCGCCGGGCAGGGTGCCGTCATCCGCCTCAACGGCGGCGAGGACATGGTGATACGCGGCGGCGTCGGCGTGGTCGTGGCCTTCGGCAAGGCCGGCGCGCGGTCGGCCGGTGGTGCGCGGGGCGCCCAGACCGCAGCCCTGAAGGCGGTGCTCGCCGACGTCCGCGCCTACGCCGCGAACCGGGGTGCCTGGGAAAAGGGAAGCTATCGCGAGCTTGGCCTGTCCAAGGCAGACCTCGAGGCCCTGGTACCGCTCGTCCAGGGACGCACACCCCTCATCGCCCGCGTCCACAGGGCGGCCGACATCCGCGCCGTCCTGAAGCTTGCCCGGGAGGAGAGGCTGAAGCTCATCCTCGAAGGTGCCGAGGAAGGCTGGATGACGGCCGCCGAGATCGCCCGCGCCGGCGTCCCGGTGATCATCAATCCGATCACCAACCGTCCGGACAGCTTCGAGATCCTGGGCGCGACCCTGGAGAACGCCGCCCGCCTGCACGCCGCCGGCGTGACCCTGGCCTTTACGGGGCCGGAGGGTGCCGCCCACCGGGCCCGCGAGACCCGCTACGGTGCCGGGACGGCGGTGGCCTGGGGCCTGCCCTGGGACGCGGCCCTTGCAGCGGTGACGATCAATCCGGCGCGGATGTTCGGCGTCGGTGACCGCACCGGAAGCCTCGAGCCCGGCAAGGATGCCGACCTGGTTATCTGGTCAGGCGACCCCTTCGAACCCCTCTCGACGCCGAAGGCGGTCTACATCCGCGGCGAGGCCCAGTCCCTGACCACCCGCCAGACGGAGCTCAGGGACCGCTACCGGGATCTCGGAAGGCCCCTGCCGCCCGCCTACAAGCACCGCTAGGGGCCGTCCAACCGGCGCGTCAGTCCACCAAAGCCTCGAAGGCGTCGACCTGGCGCTCGAGCTGGCGCACGCCCGCCGCCCAGAAGTCAGGGTCCCGGGGGTCGAGGCCAAAGCGCGCCAGGGCTTCGGCGCAGGTCCGGGTCCCCCCGGACGCCAGCAGGTCCTCGTAGAGGGGCACGAAGGCCACGGGGTCCTCCCGGCGCCTTTCCATCAGGGCCCGGACCAACAGGTCACCGAAGGCGTAGGCGTAGACATAGAAGGGCGCGTGCACGAAGTGGCTGATATAGCCCCAGTAGTGCTCATAGCCGGCGTTGAGCCGCACGGCCGGTCCAAGGCTTTCGCCCATCACCTCCAGCCAGAGCCCGCCGATCGCCTCGGGGGACAGCTCGCCATCGCGTCGGGCGGCGTGGAACCGGGTCTCGAACCGGTGGAAGGCCATCTGCCGGACGACGGTGTTCAGGCCGTCCTCGATCTGCCCGGCCAGCAGGCCCCGCCTTTCCGCCGGCCCCGCCTCCGCCAGGAGGCGATCGAAGACCAACCCCTCGCCGAAGATGGAGGCGGTCTCCGCCAGGGTCAGGGGCGTGTCGGCCAGCAGGGTGCCCAGCGGGGCGCAGAGGCGCTGGTGGACAGCGTGGCCCAGCTCATGGGCCAGGGTCAGGACATCCCGGCGCTCGCCCATGTAGTTCAGGAAGACATAGGGATGGTGCGGCGCGATCACCGGGTGGGAATAGGCTCCTGACTGCTTGCCTGGGCGGGGCCTGGCGTCGATCCAGGGCTGTTCGAAGAGGTCGCGGGCGCCGTCCGCGAACCGGGGCGCCAGGTCCCGGAAGCTCGCCTCGACGATCTCGCGTGCCTCGGGCCAGGTCCAGGTCCGCGGCGCGCCGGAGTCCAAAGGCGCATTGCGGTCCCAGTGATCCAGGGCGGTCCGCCCCATCACCTTCGCCTTCAGGCGGTAGTAGCGATGGCTGACCCGCGCATAGCCTGATGAAACTGCGGTCTCGAGGGCGTGGACAGCCTCAGGGTCGACCTCATTGCCAAGGTGGCGTCCCGCCGCTGGATCCGGATATCGCCGCCAGCGATCTTCGACCTGCTTCTCGAAGGCCAGGGTGTTGAGGGCCAGGGCCAGGGTCGGTCCCGACTCGGCGAGGGCGGAGGACAGGCCCGAGGCCACCCTCCGGCGTTCATCCGGGTTCGGGTCGGAAAGGGCATTCAGTGCCTCCGGAAGGGTCAACCGGCGGCGACCCGCCCGCACCTTCATCCGGGCGAGGGTCTCATCATAGAGCCGGGTCCAGTTGGCCACCGCCGGGCCTCGGTCGACCAGAATCCGCTCCAGGTCCGCCGAGAGTTCGTGCGGCCGGAAGGCCCGCACCCGGCGCAGCCAGGGACGCCAGCGCGCGGCGTCGGGAGCGGCTGCCAGGGCGGCCTCGATCTCGGCGTCCTCCAGCTGGTTGATCTCGAGGGTGAAGAAGAGACTTTCGGCGCCGATCGCAGCCGACCGGGTCCGGATGTCCGCCTCGAAGCGCGCCCAGTCCGCATCATCCCGGGCCGTGGACGCCGCCAGTCCGGCGAAGGCCCCGACGCGCCAGAGCGCATTGGAGGCCGACTCATAGAGCCGGACCCCCTCGTCCAGGAGCCCGCCCAGGACGGCCGGGTCGGACCGCGAACCCACCAGCCGCCCTTTCAGGGTGACCAGTTGGGCGTTGGCGGCGGCAGCGGCGTCAAGATCGGCGTCAATACGGGGGTCCTCCCGGCCGGCGTAGAGGTCGTCAAGACGCCAGACGGGAAGGCTGTCGGGGGAAACATGTGCGGTCATGTCCCGAACCTAACCCACGGCTCCCCGCCGCCGCCAGCCCTGGGCTGACGAGGAAACGGCGCCTTCGACTTGACGGGATGGCAGGTGAGGGGCGATTTTAGGCATCGGCTGGGGATCGCCGCTGACCTGACCGGAGTAGATACCAGAAAATGATGTTCCGAGCCGCTGTCCTCGCCATGGCCGCCCTGGCCGCCGCCCCCGCCGTCTCTGCAGCCGCGCCTGCAACGCAGGCGGATCCCGCCCGCGCCTCAACCCCCTGCTTTCGCCTGAGCGACCTTGGCGGACACAAGATCGCCTCGTCCGACAGCCTCTACTATTCGGTGCGCCGGAAGGAGGTTTACAAGTTCACCTTCAGCGGGTCGTGCCTCGCCGGCGTGACCAACTCGGACCCCCTGGTCCTGGAGCCCCTTGGCGCCTCCAGCCAGATCTGCAAGCCCATGGACCTGAACCTCGGTGTGGGCGGGCCCATGTCCCGGCGGTGCATCATCAAGGCGATCGAGCGGTTGACCCCCGAACAGGCCGCAGCCCTGCCCAAGAAGCTGAAGCCCTAGAGCCTGTTCCTTTCAGACGGAACGTCTGAAAGGGCAAAACAGGCTCTAATTTCAGTATGTTAGATCATGTTTCGATCCGATAACCGGTTCCCACTTATCGGAACATGATCTAGATCCTGTTCCGCGGGCCTCAGCGCCCCTGGGGCAGGGGCTCGAGTCCCAGGCAGACCGAGACGCAGCGCCGCGCCAGCTCCTCGCCGGCATCGATCATGGGCACGCGGACATCCGCCGGGTCGAGCACGAGGGGCGCTTCGGTGCAGCCGGCGATGACCGCCTCTGCGCCTTCGGCGACCAGGGCCTCGGCGAGGGCGGCCATGCCCTCCCGGACCTCGGGTCCCAGGTCGCCGCCCTTGATCCGCCCCAACAGGTCCATGAAGCGGGCCTGATTGTCCCGGGACAGGGTGACCAGCCCCATGCCCTGGGCGGCGATGTACTCGTGGTAGAGGCGCAGGGCGTCGCGGGTTCCCAGGACGCCCGCCCTGCGGGCGCCGGTGTCGCGGGCCACCCGGCAGGTGGTCTCGATCATGTCCACCAGGGGAAGGCCCGAGGCCCGGCTGATCAGGTCCGCGTGGACGTGGGCGGTGTTGCAGGCGATGGCCAGGACCTGGGCGCCAGCGCCCTGGAGACCGCCGGCCATTTCCGCCAGGACCGGCCCCGGCTGGGCGAAGGGATCGTTGCGGTCTGGCACCTGGGGATTGATGTCCACGATGACCCGGATGTGGTCCTGGTCCTTGTTCGCAGGCGTCAGGGCCTGGAGCTTGCCCAGGAAGTCCAGGGTTGCGGCCGGCCCCATGCCGCCAAGGACGCCGAGAACCTGGCTCATTCGAGATGCCCTTCCAGAACGGATGTATAGCCCGCCAGGCCCTGGGCGCCGCCGGTGTGCAGGAAGACCACGGTCTCGCCAGCCCAGCGACCCTTGCGGGCATAGTCGATGAGCCCCTTCACGGCCTTGCCGGTATAGACCGGGTCCAGCAGGAGGCCCTCGGTGCGGGCAGCGAGGCGCAGGGCCTCGAAGACCCCCTCGTCGGCGATGCCGTAGCCTGCGCCAACATAGTCGCAGTCTGCGACGGTCATTTCCCGATGCACCCGGTCCGCCGAGCCCAGCAGGGCGGCGGTCTCGACGGCAAGGGCGTGGACGTTGGCCTCCTGGCGGTCCCTGGGCGCGCGAACGCCGAAGCCGTGGACGGGGATGTCCGCGCCGATCACGGCAAGGCCGGCGACGAGGCCGGCGTGGGTACCCGCGCTGCCGGTGGCGGTGACGATCCGGTCGATCTTCAGGCCCTGGGCGTCGGCCTGGACCAGGAGTTCGCGGGCGCAGTCGGCATAGCCCAGGGCCCCGACCGCGTTCGAGCCGCCACCCGGGATGATGTAGGGCCGACCGCCGCGGGCCCGGACCTCGTCCGCCACCTCCGTCAGGGCCGCGTTCATGTCGCTCCCGGCCGGGACCCGCCGCAGTCGCCCGCCCAGCAGCCGGTCGAGAAGGACGTTGCCCGACAGGTTGTAGTCCTCGGCCTCCGTCGCCACCCGGGTCTCCAGGATGATCTCGCAGGCGAGCCCGAACCGGGCCGCGGCGGCGGCGGCCTGCCGGACGAAGTTGGACTGGACCGCCCCCTGGGTCACCAGGGTGTCGGCCCCGGCCTCCAGGGCCTCGCCCACCAGGAACTCGAGCTTGCGGGTCTTGTTGCCACCGCCGGCCAGGCCGGTGCAGTCGTCGCGCTTGACCCACAGGGTCGGGCCGCCAAGCGCAGCGGAAAGGCGCGGCATGGGCTCCAGCGGCGTCGGCAGGAGGGCGAAGCGGGCGCGGGGGAAGCGGGCGAGGTGCATGGGCGGTTTCCTTGTGTCGCCCCCCATACACCGCCCGCCGTCGCGACGCACCCTGAAGACGTCCATTCCAGGGCGGATATTCCCCCGGCGTCCCGGCGGCCCTAGATAGGGTCCATGTCTCTCCCGGCTCCCCTCAGGATTCGCGACCTCTCCAAAACGGTGCCCGGCGGCCGGGTCCTGTTCGAGGGGCTGGATCTTGACCTCTCCGCAGGCGAGGTGGTGGCGATCACCGGGGAGTCCGGCGCCGGCAAGTCCTCCCTCCTGAACCTGGTCGCTGGCCTCGACGCCCCGGATAGGGGCGAAATCTGGATCGGCGGCCGGGCCCTCTCCGGCCTGAATGAGACGGAGCGGACCCGGCTGCGGCGGGAGCAGCTGGGCTTCGTCTTCCAGGCCTTCCACATCCTTCCCCACCTGACCCTGGCGCAGAACACGGCCCTGCCCCTGGTGCTGGCCGGCGTCGAGGGCGACACCGCCCTGGCCCGGGCCGCAGAGATCCTGGCAGCCGTGGGCCTCGGCGGCCGCGAGGCGGACTTCCCGTCGCGCCTGTCGGGGGGTGAGCTGCAGCGCACGGCCATCGCCCGGGCCCTGGTGCACCAGCCCGGCCTGATCCTGGCGGACGAGCCCACAGGCAACCTGGACCCGGAGACCGCAGACCGCAGCCTCGCCCTGCTGCTGGATGCGGCGCGAACCCGGGGGGCCTCTGTCCTCCTCGTCACCCATTCGGTCCGCGCCGCCGAGGCCGCCGACCGGACCCTGATCCTCGGTCGCAGCGGACTCAGGGACCCGCATGGCGGCTGATCCGGCGCTTCCACCGACCCTCCTGGGCTGGATGGTCCGCGGCGAGTGGAGGGCCAACCCGGTCCGCACACTGGTAGCGGTACTCGCCATCGCCGTCGGCGTGGCGCTCGGCTTTGCCGTGCACCTCGTCAACCGCTCGGCCCTTGCCGAGTTCGACTTGGCCGTCCGCACCGTCAGCGGTTCGGCGGACATCCGGATCGAGGCGGTGGCCCCGGCGGGGTTCGACGAGGCCCTTTATCCGCGCATCGCCCGCCTGCCCGGACTGGCCGCTGTCAGTCCGGTGATCGAGATCGCCGCCCGGACGACCGCCGGCGATCCCCTGACCGTCATCGGGCTGGATCCGCTGAGGGCCGCACGGGTGACGCCAGCCCTGGCCGCCGACTCGGGACCAGGGTCCGGCATGGGGTTCGGTTCGGGGTCAGGGAGGGGCGTGGAAGACGCCGTCTGGCTGTCCGCGGCCACGGGATGGCGGGCTGCACCCGGAGCAGGGTCCGGTACCTTCGAGATCCGGGAGGGCGGGCGACGGATCGTCATGCCCGTGGCAGGCGGTCTGCCTGGGGTGGAGGCTGGCCGGCGGATTGCCGTCGCCGACATCGCCGCCGTCCAGCAGAGGTTTGACAGGGTCGGCCGACTGACGCGGCTCGACGTCATGCTTGCACCTGGGGTCCGGCCAGATACCGCGGCCCGGGAGATCTCGGCGGTGCTACCCCCGGATGCACGCCTGGTGACGCCGGAGGCGGAGACCCGCCGCACCAGCGACCTGTCCCGCGCCTATCGTGTCAACCTGGGCATGCTGGCCATGGTCGCCCTGATGACGGGGGGCTTCCTGGTCTTTTCGGCCCAGTCCCTGTCGATCGCGCGGCGGCGACCTGCCTTCGCCCTGCTCCGGGTGCTGGGGCTCCAGAGACGGGGCCTGTTCCTGCAGGTCCTCGCCGAGGGCGCCAGCCTGGGAGTCCTCGGCGCGGCCCTGGGGCTTGCAGCCGGGATTGGACTGGCCTGGGGCGTCCTGGGCCTCCTCGGCGGCGATCTCGGGGGTGGCTATTTCAGTGGCAGCCGGCCTGTCCTCGAGATTTCCCCGGCCTGGGCAGCACTGCACGCCGCCCTGGGGATGGCGGTGGCCATCGCCGGAAGCCTGCTTCCCGCCCTCGAGGCCGCCGGAGCACCCCCGGCGGAAGCCCTGAAGGCGGCAGGACGATCCGGGGATCCCGAGCGCCGGCCGCCCCTGGCCCCCGCCCTCGTCCTCGGGTCCGTCGGCCTTGCAGCGGCCTTCGCGCCCCCGGTCGCCGGCCTGCCCCTGTTCGGCTACGCCGCCATCGCCCTCATCCTGGCGGCAGGTGTCGCCGCCATGCCCTGGCTGGCGCGAGTGATGATCGCCCCCTTGGCCAGGATGAGGGCGCCGGTTCCCGTCCGGCTGGCGGCTGCGCGACTGGCGGGTGCCCCTGACCAGGCGGCCGTCGCCCTCTGCGGACTTGTGGCCAGCGCCGGCCTGATGGCCGCCATGGGCCTTATGGTCTCCAGCTTCCGGGGGTCCGTGGACGACTGGCTGGTCGCCATCCTGCCTGCGGACATCTACCTCAGGATCGCCACGGCCGAGACCTCGGGCCTGGATCCCGGCCTGCAGGCCGCTTTGGCCGCCCTTCCCGGCGTAACGGGCATGGAGTCCCGCCGCTCCCTGACCCTCAAGCTCGCGCCCGAGCGCCCAGCGGTCACCCTGTTGGCGATCCCCGTAACCCCAGGCACCAACACCCCCGACCTGCCCTGGCGGCGCGCACCGACGACGGTCGGGCCGGGAGAGACTCCGGTCTGGATCTCCGAGCCCCTGTCGCGCCTCTACCACCTGGCGCCGGGGGACACCCTGGACCTGCCCCTGGCGGGCACGTCCGAGCCCCTGCGGGTGGCGGGGGTCTGGCGGGACTATGGCCGGCAGTTCGGCGCCCTTGCCCTGCGGCGTTCGGACTATGTCCGCCTGACCGGAGATGCCGGGGCCAACGAGGCGGCGCTGACCCTGGCTCCGGATGCCGACCGGGCAGAGGTGCTGGCACAGGTGCGCCGGGCCCTGCCCCCGGACCTGGCCGCACTGACCGAGATCGCGCCCGCTGGCGAGATCCGCCGATCCGCCCTGCAGATCTTCGACCGGAGCTTTGCGGTCACCTACGCCCTGGAAGCGGTGGCGGTGCTGGTGGGGGTCGCCGGGGTGGCCGCGACGGTGTCGGCCCAGACCCTGGCCCGGCGAAGGGAGTTCGGCATGCTGAGGCACGTCGGGGCGGGGCGGGGCCAGATCCTCGCCATGTTGGCCCTGGAAGGCGCCTTCCTGGGCGCCGTGGGCGCGGTTGCCGGCCTCGCCCTCGGTGCGGCCATGGGCCAGGTTCTGATCCAGGTGGTGAACCCGCAGTCCTTCAACTGGACCATGGATACCCGCTGGCCCTGGGGCCTGCTGGGCGGCCTGACCCTGGCCCTGACCCTGGCCTCGGCCCTCACCGCCCTCCTTGCAGGCCGCAGCGCCCTGTCGGCGGACGCGGTACGGGCCGTGCGGGAGGACTGGTAGGATGGCAGACCTCACGCGCAGGACCCTCCTCACCGCGGCAGCCACCCTTGCGCCCGCATCCGCCGTCGCGGCCGCACCCGCCTTCGCCCCGGTGGTTCCGGGCCGCCGGCTGGTCTTTCCGAGGGACCACGGCGCCCACCCCGAATTCCGGACCGAGTGGTGGTACATCACCGGCTGGCTTGAAGAGAACGGCGCGCCCCTGGGCTTCCAGGTCACGTTTTTCCGTACACGGACAGGTCTGGGCGAAGACAATCCCAGCCGTTTCGCGCCCCGTCAGGTGCTGTTCGCCCACGCCGCCCTTTCCGACCCCCGGACCGGTCGCCTGCTCCACGGCCAGAGGATCGCCCGCGAGGGGTTTGGACTGGCGGAGGCCTCGACCCGGGACATGGACGTCGTGCTGGACGACTGGCGCCTGGTCCGCACGCCCGCAGGCGTGCTGAGGACCCAGGCCACGGGCGACGGCTTCAGCCTCGACCTGACCCTGACGCCCACCCAGCCCCTCCTGCTCCAGGGGCAGGAGGGTTTCAGCCGCAAAGGGCCCCGGCCCGGGCAGGCCAGCTATTATTACAGCCTGCCGCACCTGAAGGTCTCCGGCGTCCTCAGCCGCCAGGGACGGCGTCGGCAGGTCCGCGGCCAGGCCTGGCTGGACCGGGAATGGTCCTCGACCCTGCTCGATCCCTCGGCGGTGGGCTGGGACTGGACCGGCGTGAACCTCGACGACGGCGGTGCCCTGACCGCCTTCCGGGTGCGCGACGCCCGGGGGCGCTCCCTCTGGACCGGCGGCTCCCTGCGCACGGCGGAGGGTCGGACCTGGAGCGCGCCCGACGGCGCCGTGGCCTTCGATCCCGGCCGCACCTGGAAATCGCCGCGCACGGGCGCGGTCTATCCGGTGGCGCCGACCGTGCGCATGAAGACGCCCCAGGGGGAGAAGCGCTGGACCCTGACGCCCCTGTTCGACGACCAGGAACTGGACAGCCGCCCCTCGGGGGGACCTGTCTACTGGGAAGGCGCCGTCCGCGTCCCCGGCGGTTCGGGCTACCTGGAACTGACCGGCTATGCCGCGCCGCTAAGGCTGTAGGCCCAGGTCACCTCCCGTCAGCTGACCCCCCGTCCTCATTCCTCCCCGACCGGGTCAGCCGGCCAGGGAGTCTGCGTCCAGAAGGGCGAGGTCCCCGCCGCCAGCCATGACCCCTTCGGCGACGCCCGGCGCCTGGGCCAGGACCTGGTCGGCGAAGATGCGGGCCAGGGCTGCGCGGGACTCCGCCAGGGCTGGCGCGCGGCTACGGGCCAGGACCGCCTGTTTGGCCAGGAGCCAGCCGCCGATGACATCCCCGGACAGGCGCAGGTAGGCCGTGGCGCCGGCCAGGGCGTCGGGGCCCCGGTGTCCGGTCATCCACTCGGTGGCGGCGGAGAGGGCCGCGACCCCAACGGCCAGGCGTCGGCCCACACCCTCCAGCCCCGCCTCGGCCTCGAGGGCCGCCGCATCGGCGGCCATCTCGGCGCAGAGGCCCGGCATCAGGACGCCGTCCATCATGGACAGCTTGCGACCGGCCAGATCGACGGCCTGGACGCCATTGGTGCCCTCGTAGATCGGGGCGATCCGGGCGTCGCGATAGTGCTGGGCAGCACCCGTATCCTCGATGAAGCCCATGCCCCCGTGGACCTGGATACCCATGGAGGCGACCTCGACCCCGACATCCGTGGACCAGGCCTTGGCGATGGGCGTCAGCAGTTCCTGGCGGCCCCGGGCCAGGTCCCGGCTCGAGGCCTCGGGGGCGAGGCGAGCCTGGTCGGCCAGCACCCCGGTCAGGAGGCAGATGGCCCGGGCCGCCTCGACCTTGGCGCGCATCAGGGCGAGGCTCCGACGCACATCCGGATGGCCGAAGATCGTCTCCCCACCCAGGGCGGGCCGGCCCTGAACCCGGTCCTGGGCGTAGGCCAGGGCCTGCTGCAGCGCGCGCTCGGCGATGGCCACCCCCTGCACGCCCACCTGAAGC
>CAIWHQ010000320.1 GCA_903912465.1 uncultured Alphaproteobacteria bacterium
ATGCCTGCCTGGCGGCCCGGGAGGGACTCGAACCCCCGACCTTCGCTTTAGGAAAGCGCTGCTCTATCCTGCTGAGCTACCGGGCCTGGCCGGGCGGAGCGATGCCACGGGCGGCGGCTGGCGCCAAGCCCGGAAAGGCGATGGCCCTCAGGGTGCGGCGCTCTCGTCCTTGCAGGCGTAATCCCCGGTCCCGCAACGCGGCTCCGCGCTGGCGGCCCGCACCCGGAACACCTGGTCCCGGGCCGGGCGGAGGCCGCCCTCGCCGGACTCGAAGAAGCCCTCGAGGACCTGGCCGCGCTTGAGGCCCGACGGGTCGAACCAGAGGGTCGGGCCCGGCATGACGGGCGTGGAGGCGAAGCGGCATGGCAGGGTGAAGCGCACCGCATCGCCGGTCTTCACGGGACCTCGCCAGACCGCGAGCGCCCTGCCCTCCATGCGGCAGGCACTGTCCTTTGGCGACGTACGAACACGACTAACCTGGACCTGGAGGTGGACGCCTGCGGAGGCCCGCGCCTCCAGGTAGACCTGGGGCGGCAGGACGGCGAGCGCCACCCCCGGCAAGGCAAGGAGCCCGGCGGCGACCAGCAGTGCGAGTCGCACGCTTCCAGACATCAGCCGGCGTCCCGACGTGCGGCAAGGGCGAGCTTGGTCGCCTCATAGCGCTCGCGGGTGATGCCGTAGCGGGCATAGCAGACCGCCGCGATCACGCCCGGTATGGCGGCGACAAGGCCGTCCACGAGCGCCAGGTTTTGAAGAATCCCGGGATCCACCATTCCTGGCTTGGCCTTCTCCGGGAAGCTGATGAGCAACAGGGCCAGGCCCGCCAGAGCAGCGCCGATAGCCTGGTCGACCTTGGCCGCAAGGGCCCGGGTTGAATAGAGCACGCCCTCCTGGCGAAGGCCGTGGGTAAGTTCATTCTCGTCGGCGATGTCGGCCAGGGCGGACATGACGGTGATCGACAGGATGCTGGCTCCGGCGGCTCCAAGGCAGGAGAAGGCGATCAGAATGGGCGCGAGCCCCGGCGTGTCCTGCCCCAGGACGCCCAGGACGCCAAGGATCATCGGGATCGCTGGGCCCACCGCATAGATGACCGCCCAGATGATCATGTTCATCCGCTTGTCGAGGCGACTGTGCATCCGCGCGGCGAACAGGAAGCCGGCAAGATAGCCAGCGCCGCTACCAATCACGAACCATTTCAGCTGCTCGCTCGTGAGGCCCCAGTAGAAGGTGTTGACGTAGAGGTTCAGCCCGCCGCGCAGGCCGATCATCAATGAAAGAAAGAAGAAGGCGACCAGCAGCCAGAGGTAGTTGCGGTTTCCCAGGGCCTTGCCGAGGTCCTTCAGGAATTCCAGCGGGCTGAAGCGGGGCAGGTTCTCCGGGGCCTTGGGAAGTCTTGGGATCTGGTCGCGGGTGAACCAGGCCGAAGCGAAGAGGATCAGCATGGCGGCGATGGCGCAGCCGATCGAGAAGGGACCGTAGGGTTCGGGGTTCAGCAGGCCCCGGGGATATTCCGGGGTCGCCTTGAACACGAAGTGCAGGGCGAAGAAGCTCATGAAGGCCCCGCCTGCCCAGGTGAAGAAGTTGTTCCAGCTCAAAACCTTGGAGCGTTCAATGTAATCCCGGGACAACTCGCCGCCCATGGCCAGGTGTGGTGTGTGGAAGAGCGTCATCGAGATTCGCAGGCAACTCACCGAGAGCGCAAACCAGAAGAACAGCACCAGGTCCGAGGCCCCCTTCGGAGGGTGGAAGACGGCGATGATGCAAAGGGCGATGGGGATAGGCGCGAAGTACATGTAGCCATGCCGCCGACCAAAGCGCGAACGGGTCCGGTCTGAAAGGGAGCCCACGATCGGGTCCGCAAGACCATCGAGAAGCAGGCTGGCCGATACCGCAAGTCCGGCCAGGCCCGCGTTCAGACCCAAGATCTGGTTGTAGAAGAGCATCGAGTAGGAGCCGAGGGCGAACAGGGCGATGGTTTCCGCCGCAGACCCGATCCCGAAGAAGAATTTGGTGCGAAGGGGTAGCCGCTCGACAGAGCCGGCCTCGGCGCTGGACATGAAATCACTCCCTGGAAATGGACCGCGCCCCGGTGCATCGCCGGAGCGTCGGTAAAGCTCGAAATGGTCACTGACGCCGGAAACAATGGCACCTGTCCCCATCCAACGGGCAGAAGGCTGCAAGGTCAACCTTGGGGACGGCGTACTTTCCCCGCCCACGGGTGGGGTCTAGGATGGGCGTCGGATTCTGCACCGCCCGGAAGGACCTTTGATGACCCAGGCCGCGCCCTTTGCCGTCGACGGCCCCCTGGCCCCTCCCCTCGCCCGCCTGCTCACCTATTGGGAGGGCCTGAGGCGCGGCCAGGCCGAGATCCCTTTCTGGGATGACCTCTCCGAGGTGAAGATCGAGGCTTCGGGGGCGGAGACCTTCATCCTCGACGTCTTCAGCCGGCCGGAGCGCTTCCGCGTCAATGACCTGGAGATCGCCGCCGCCGACCGGGAGCGCCTGCTCGGCCTCTTCCTTGACGACGTCGACCTGCCCGAGGTCTTCGCCCTGCTGCGCGCCCAGGCCAGTGCCACGGCGGAACTGATGCGCCCGACCCTGCACAGGGTGGGCGGCCTGCAGCGGCTGCTCTTGCCCGCCTGGGGTGAGGGCGAGGTGCGAATGCTGGTGGGCGGCCTGGCGAAGGGCTAGGGGCCCGTCAGGATCTCGATCCGGACACGGGGGCGAAGCCGGCGGATGTCGGCGCTCCGGGCCATGCCCGATCCGGGGGACATCAGGGTCGCAGAGGCGGCGGCCACGGCGGTGGAAAGGGCGGCCTCGGGCCGCGTACCCCGCGACAGTTCCCACGCCAGCCCGGCCATGAAGCTGTCCCCGGCCCCGACAGTCGAGACCGGCGTGATCGGCAGGGCAGGCGCGTAGCCGGCGAAGTCCGCGCTCACGAGCAGGGCCCCCTCCCGGCCAAGGCTGAGCGCCACCCACTCGGCGCGACCGGCGGCGACGAGGCCTCGGGCCGCAGCCAGCTGGGAGTCCCGGTCGGGCAGTTCCCGGCCCAGGCAGGCCCCCAGTTCCCGGAGGTTGGGCTTCACGAGCCAGACGCCAGCCTCCAGTCCCGCCTGAAGCCCCTCTCCGGAAGCGTCCAGCGCCAGCCGGACACCGCCTCGACGGACCCGGGAGGCCAGCCGGGTCAATCGCTTCGGATCGAGGCCGCCGGGGAGGCTCCCGCTGACCACCAGCACATCGGGGCGGGGCTGGAGCGCCTCAAGGGCGCGCTCGACCGCCCGGAACTCGGCGGCTCCGAGCCTGGGTCCGGGCAGGACGAACCGGAACTCGGCACCACGCGATCGGTCAAGGACCGTGAAACTCTGGCGGGTTTCCCCCTGGATCGGGATGACGACGGCGTCCAGGCCTTCGGCGGCGAGGCGCCCCTGCAGTGACTGGCCGGCAGGACCGCCCAGCGGCAGGACGCAGGACGCCCTGCCTCCCAGTCGCCGGATCACCCGGGCGACGTTGACCCCGCCGCCGCCGGCGTCCTGCCGCGGCGCATCGCAGCGGAGCTTGTTCTCTGGCTCAACGACATCCACCCCCGTCTGGATGTCCAGGGCGGGATTGAGGGTCAGGGTCGCAAGGACGGGTTCCGGCCTTGACTGCGCCATGCTGAGGCTCCCGGGTGAGGTCCGGGGGACAGTTGCACGCGATCGGCCGATTCCCGCCAGCCGGAAGCCGTCAGAGAAGGCCCGGTGCGTGCAGCCAGGCCTTGATGTCGTGGTTGGACACCTTCAACAGGTCCTTCGGGATCTCGGCCTGGATCCGTCCGCGGGTCGCCGCGGAAAGCTTTTCGCGAATGGCCTTGAGCAGGCGCGGGGGCGCCGCCAGGACCAGCCGTTCGAACTCGCCATCCCGCGCCTGCCGGTTCAGAAGCTCGGCCAGTTCCTTGGCGAAAGCCTCCCGTCGGCGCTCGGCGAGACCCTGCTGGCCGGTACCGTGGCGCATGGAATTGTCGCTCTCGAAGGACACCCCCGGTGGCCCCTGGTGGTGGCGGATGCTCGGGGGCTTCATCTCGCCCAGGGTGACCGGGTCGGCATGATCCTGGGCGCGTTCGATCCACCGGGCACCGCCGCCGGCTGCGACCAGGATGCGGGTACGTTCAGATGATGTCATTTCGCTGTCTCCTTGTGTGCAGCAGACCCCTGCGGGACCCCAGGATCCGAATGGCTCGCGGTCTCGCCCGGAGGGGAGACATTGGGCGGCAGGGAGCGACCGCAGGCTGCGAGACTCGCCAGGAGGATGGCAGCGGCGGTCAAGCCGGCCGGGCAGCGAAACCGGGACTGGCGGGGACGGAGATAGGCATGGACCATGGCGGAAGCCTCCTGAATCCAGCTAACCCTGCCCCGGGACTCCATCACTCCGCCTTGATCTGCCGCAAGTTGCCCCGGAGGTGTGGCTCAGGTCATTGGCAGGCTGTCGAGCCAGGCCGCGATGTCGGCCACATCCGCCTCACCCATGCGCAGGGGCGGCATGTTGAAGTGGCCGGTCTCGTCGATCTCCGTCAGGCGGATCTGGAGACTGTGTGCCCGGTAGCGTGCCGCCAGGGTCGCAAAGGCCGGCGGCCTTCCCGGCTCCGCTTCGCCGGTCATGGCGTGGCAGGAGGCGCAACGGGCTTCGGCGATCAGCTGCCCGCGCGAGACGGAGGCTCCGGAAGACTCTGTGGCAGTGGCGCAGCCGGAGGCCAGGACAGCCAGGGCGGCGAGCGCAAGGAATCTCTGCATGGTTCAGCTCTCCTGGGCGCTGGCGAGAAGTCCGCCGATGCGCTGGATCAAGGCGTCTCTGGCCTCGGGAGACAGACCCTCGAGGCGTTCATTGAGGTCGAGTATCAACTGCGCCCGCGCATTATGCCAGTCCGGCGAAGCGGCGGTGCCCGGAGGAATCCGGGGTGCTGGGGTGGGCTGGGCGACGGCCAGGGCCGGGGTCAGTCTGTAGGCCTGGTCCACCTGAGGAATGACGATCCGGTCCTTGTCGAATCCGGCCTCGGCCAGCCGCAGAGCCAGGGCGTCGAGGGCCGGCGGCTCGCCGTGGTCGAGGAAGATCGATCCGCGGACAGGGCCTCGGGCCAGGGCCCATTCCGTAAGGCCCTGGGCGTCGGCGTGGCCGGAATAGACCTCGATGGACCGAATCCGGGCCCGGACACCGAAGTCCTCACCCTGGATCTTCACCCGGCGGGCGCCGTCGACCAG
>CAIWHQ010000321.1 GCA_903912465.1 uncultured Alphaproteobacteria bacterium
CTGGAGGCAGATGGGTCGCCCGGATCCGGTCCGGCTTGTCGAGCTGGGCCCCGGCGACGGGACCCTGATGTCGGATCTCCTGCGGGCCGCCCGGCTGGAACCGGACTTCAAGGCCGCCATCGACCTCTGGCTGGTGGAGCCTTCCCGCCCCCTGCGGGCGCTGCAGGAACAGAGGTTGGGTGCCGAGGCGCGCCATGCGGAAAGCCTGGACGAGGTTCCGGGCGGTGCGCCCCTGCTCGTGGTCGCCAATGAGGTCCTCGACTGCCTGCCGGCCCGGCAGTGGGAACGCCGAGGGGGCGCCTGGCGCGAGCGCCGGATCGGTTTGGCCGAAGACCAGCTGGTCTTCGGGCTGGCCCCGGCTCCCGGCCTTGAAGGCGCCCCGGAGATGGCACCCGATGGGGCGGTCTTCGAACACTCCCCCGCCCAGGAAGCCCTGGCTTCCGAACTTGGCGCCCGGATCGCCAGTGAAGGCGGGGCGGCGCTTCTGGTCGACTACGGGCGTGGGACACCGGGCCTCGGCGATACCCTGCAGGCCATATCCGGGCACCGCAGGGTCGACCCTCTCGAGCGCCCGGGCCAGGTCGACCTGACCGTCCACGCGGACTTTCCCTCCGTGCTGGCGGCCGCCCGGCGGGAGGGCGTCGAGACCCGGGGTCCGATAGCGCAGGGCGATTTCCTGAGGGCCCTGGGCCTCGAGGCCCGCGCCAGGACCCTCAGCCTTGCCCAGCCCGAATCCGGAGAGCGGATCCGGCGACAGGTTGAGCGCCTCGCCGGATCGGGCCAGATGGGCGACCTCTTCCTGGCCGTCGCCCTTCACTCCCCGGGCCTCAGGCCGCCGGGATTCGGAGCCCGGACATGAGCGGAGTACCGCCGACCTTCCTGACCTCGCCGCGCCTCGACGTGGCCGGTGTGCGGCATGCCTTCTTCACCCGCCAGGGCGGTGTCTCCTCAGGGATCTACGCCAGCCTCAACCTGGGCCGCGGGTCCCGGGACGATCCCGCCGCGGTCCTGGAAAACCAGGCGCGGGCGGCGTCGGCCCTCGGCCTTGACGCCGACTCCCTGGCCATCGCCTACCAGGTACACTCCGCGCAGGTGCATGTCGCAAAGCAGGCTTTCGGCAATGACCGACCCGAGGGTGACGGGGCGGCGACCGCTACGCCCGGCGTGCTGTGCGGTGCCCTGGCGGCGGACTGCGCCCCGGTCCTGATGGCGGATCCCGCGGCGCGGGTCGTCTGCGCCGTCCACGCTGGCTGGCGCGGTGCCCTCGGCGGGGTGATCGAGGCCGGAGTTACGGTCATGACCGGACTGGGGGCGTCTCCGGGGCGCATCGTCGCAGCGGTTGGCCCCTGCATCGGCCCGCAGTCCTACGAGGTCGGCGAGGACTTCCGCCGAACCTTCCTGGACGCGGATCCCGAAAGCGCCTCGCGCTTCCACGCCACCGACAACTTCCCCATCGCCTTCGACCTGCCCGCCTATGCCCTCGACAGGCTCCGGCGAGCGGGCGTGGAACAGGCCGAGTGGATCGGTGCCGACACCTATTCCGATCCCGAGCTGTTCTTCTCGAACCGCAGGGCCCTCCACCTTCGGGAACCCGATTTCGGGCGCCTGCTGTCGGCTATCGCCCTGGTCTGACGGGATTCCACAGGCAGGGGCCTTGCCCCCTTCCCTTGCCCTGCTAAAAGCCCGGCAAGGCGAAATGAGACGGAGAGTCCCTATGAAGCTGCTGGCTGGCAACTCCAACAGGACCCTGGCCGAGGCCGTCGCCTCCCACCTCGATCTTCCCCTGACCCGGGCGCAGGTAAAGCGCTTCTCCGACAACGAGATCTTCGTCGCCATCGAGGAGAATGTCCGCGGCGAGGATATCTTCGTCATCCAGTCGACCAGCTATCCGGCCAACGACAACCTGATGGAACTGCTGATCTGCATAGACGCCCTGAAGCGGGCGTCGGCACGGCGGATCACCGCGGTCATGCCCTATTTCGGATATGCTCGACAGGATCGGAAGACCGGTGGTCGCACGCCCATCTCGGCCAAGCTGGTCGCCAACCTCATCACCCGCGCCGGTGCCGACCGCGTCCTGACGATGGACCTGCACTCCGGCCAGATCCAGGGTTTCTTCGACATCCCGACCGACAACCTGGTGTCCGCGCCCCTGATGGCGGGCGACATCAAGAGGCATTACGAGAAGACCGAAGACCTGCTGATCGTATCGCCCGACGTCGGCGGCGTGGTCCGAGCTCTCGCCGTGGCGAGCCGGCTGAATGCGGAGCTGGCCATCGTCGACAAACGACGCTCAGGGCCAGGCAAGAGCGAAGTCGCCAACATCATCGGCGATGTCGAGGGCCGCCGGCTGATCCTGTTCGACGACATCGTCGACTCGGCCGGAACCCTCTGCAACGCCGCCCAGTCCCTGATCGACGCCGGCGCTGTCGAGGTCTCAGCCTACGTCACCCACGGCGTCCTCTCCGGTGCCGCCTATGACCGGGTGCAGAACTCGGTGCTGAAGGAGCTGGTGATCACCGACTCGATCGAGGCGACAACCCATGTGGCTGGAGCTTCAAAGATCCGGATGGTGTCTTGCGCAGCCCTGATCGGCGAGGCTGTACGCCGGATCGCCAACGAGGAATCGGTCTCAAAGCTGTTTGACTGATCCTGCAGGTTTGCCCCCTCCGCCGAAGCAGGGAATACTGCGGTTAACTGTCCGCACGGCCCCGCCGCGGAAGCCCCGGGGAGAGAAAGCCATGTCCCAAGTCTCAAAATCCATCACAAAGCTCGCTGGCCTCGCGGCCATGGCCCTGGTCCTGGCGGCCTGCAGCCAGACGAATGATCCCCTGAGCGCGGCGCGAAGCAAGCCGCCGGAGATCGTCATTGGGCCGCGCATCATCGATCAGGCCGGTGCCTACCGGAACTTCCTCGACCGGACGACCGCGATCTCGCCCGCCTTCACGGATGGTGCCTCGGTGTCCCGCGCGGTGGCAACCGGAAGCACGATCGAGCCCAGCCAGATCATGCAGGGCGCCATTGCCTACGGGGTCATTGTCGCCCTTGAGGAGCCCGCCTTCGTCGCCGGCGTCCGTGCCCAGGCGATCGGAGACGTCCAGAGGGCCCAACTCGCGGAGTCCATCACGGCCAATCCCTACAACGTCCTGGCGATCCAGGGGTCGGGCGAGGCCGCCAACCGGGTAACCCTGGTCATGGCCGAGGACGGCCAGCGCCTCTACGACTCCGGCAAGGCGGTCAAGCAAGCGGCCTACGATGTCCAGAAGCAGGCCTGGTCGAAGGTTGAAGTGGCCGACCGGACCGGGCGGCTGGCCAGCGCCAAGGCGCAAGCGTCGGTCCTGTTCGACAGCGACCTCAGCGAAGCAGACCTGAGGGCCCACGCCGCCGCGCGGCGCCCCACTGGCGGCCCCGTCGAACCTCTCTACACCCAATCCGTGGTCCGGTCCGTCGCCGTGGCGGCCTTGGCCGTTCTGGGTCAGGCCGGCCCGGCCCGGAACGATGCGGTCGGCGCCGTCATGCAGGACCCGAACATCAGCACCTGTACCCGCATGACCAAGCTGAACCTCAACCAGTGCCTGGCCGTCTCCAAGCCCTATTACGAGGACATCTTCTGCCTCGGCCAGCATGTCATGATGGACAGCGGAAGGTGCGTCATCAAGGCGTCCGGCCAGAAAGAACCCTACGAAGCGCGCTTCATTCCGACGGTGAAGCCGAACAAACCGGTCAAGGCGGCTGCACCTGCCCGCAAGCCCGCAAAGAAGAAGTAAGGCGACATCCAGGGGCGGCTGGCCCGTTGCAAGGCGCCGGGGTTTTGTGTATTTAGCCGCCTCTTTCGACCCTTCCCGGGTCGTCCGTCGCCGCGCGGCGTCCGCGCGGCGGCTTCGTTTCGAGGCAGGGCCATGGCCGATATCATTCTGAACGTCGAAGTCCGCGAGCGTACGGGCACGGGCGGCGCCCGCGCCACCCGTCGCGAGGGCAAGGTCCCCGGTGTGCTGTACGGCGGCGGCAAGGATCCCGTTGCCATTGCCGTGAAGGCCAATGAATTCCGCAAGGCCCTCCATACCGGCAAGCTCCAGGGTCACCTGGTAACCCTGAAGTACGGCAACGAGACCCAGCCGGTCATCGCCAAGGTCGTGGACATGCATCCGGTGACGGATGATCCCTGGCACTTCGACCTGTATCGGGTCGATGCGCACCAGCAGATCCGCATCGCCGTCCCGGTCCACTTCCGCAATCCGGAAGCCTCCCCGGGCCTGAAGCGTGGCGGTACGCTCAATGTCGTTCTCCATGAGATCGAGCTGAACTGCCCGGCCGACCACATCCCCGAGGAAGTCCTCTACGATCTGACTGGCCTGGAAATTGGCGAGGCCATCCGCATCAGCTCGCTCAGCCTGCCCGACGGCATTACCCCCGTGGCTTCCGGTGACGTGGTCGTGGCCACCGTGGCCGGATCTGCCGCCGCCGCCTCGGCCGCCAGTGCCGAGGGCGCCGAGGCCTGAGGCCCGGCCTGACGGGCCCGAATGCTGATCCTTGCCGGCCAGGGGAACCCGGGCCCGGCCTATGCCGGAAACCGGCACAACATCGGCTTTAGGGCGGTCGACGCCATTGCCGCGCGCTGGGGCTTCGGCCCCGAGCGCAGCCGCTTCCAGGGCCTGGCCCGGGAAGGGGTCATCGAGACCCCGGAAGGCCCAGTCCGGGCCCTGACCCTGAAGCCCCAGACCTTCTACAACGAAAGCGGTAGGGCCGTGGCGGCTGCGCTGAAGTTCTTCAAGCTGTCGCCAGCCGACCTGGTGCTCTTCTACGACGAGATCGACCTCGCCGGTGGCCGCTTCCGGATGAAGACCGGAGGCGGGGCGGCAGGCAATAACGGCGTCCGCTCCGTCACTGCCCATATCGGGCCCGATTTCCGGCGCGCGCGCCTGGGCGTGGGGCACCCGGGGCACAAGGACCGGGTCCAGGGCCATGTCCTGTCGGACTTCCACAAGTCGGAGGCAGCCTGGGTCTCAGCCCTGGTCGGTGCCGTTGCCGATGCCGCACCCCTGCTCGCCGCGGGGGAGGACGAGCGCTACCAGGCCGAAGTCCTGCGCCTTGCGCCCGCAGAGAAGCTGGATCCCCGCAGGCCCGGCGATCTGGCGTGACCATTTCACAGGCGCGTGCTAGTCGCCGCGCCTGCCGTTCCGAGGAGTTTTCTGAATCATGGCCCTGAAAGTCGCCATTGTCGGCCTGCCCAATGTCGGCAAGTCGACCCTGTTCAACGCCCTGACCCAGACGGCCGCCGCCCAGGCCGCGAACTATCCCTTCTGCACCATCGAGCCCAATGTCGGCGACGTGGCGGTGCCAGAGGCAAGACTGGAGGCCCTGGCTGCCATCGCCGGGTCGAAGGAGATCATTCCCGCCCGCATCAATTTCGTGGATGTCGCCGGCCTTGTCCGCGGCGCCTCGCAGGGCGAGGGCCTCGGCAACCAGTTCCTCGCCAACATCCGGGACTGCGACGCCGTGGCCTTCGTCTCACGCTGTTTCGTCGATGACGACATCACCCACGTCGAGGGACGGATCGACCCCATCTCGGACCTCGACATCATCGAGACCGAACTCATGCTCGCTGACCTGGAGAGCCTGGAGAAGCGGGTGGTGAACTTTGAGAAACGGGCCAAGACCGGGGACAAGGAGGCCGCTGCCTCCCTCGCCCTGATGAAACTCGCCCTCGCCCAACTCGCCGAGGGACGCCCGGCCAGGGCCGCCCAGGTGCCCGCGGAAGAGCAGAAGGGATGGCGCATGCTCCAGCTGCTCACCGCCAAGCCAACCCTCTATGTCTGCAACGTCGACGAAGCCTCTGCGGATCAAGGCAACGCCTTCTCGGGCCAGGTGGCGGCGCGCGCCACCCGGGACAAGGCCAAGTCGGTGGTGATCTCGGCCCAGATCGAGTCCGAGATCGCCCTGCTGGACGCCGGTGAGCGCGCCGAGTTCCTCGAGACCCTGGGCCTGATCGAGCCGGGCCTGAACCGCCTGATCCGGGAGGCCTACGCCCTTCTGGGCCTCCAGACCTACTTCACAGCCGGCCCCAAGGAGTCCCGCGCCTGGACCATCCCGGTCGGGGCCACGGCACCCCAGGCAGCGGGCGTGATCCACACCGACTTCGAGAAGGGCTTCATCCGGGCCGAGACCATCGCCTTTGACGACTACGTAAAGTTCAAGGGCGAGGCCGGTGCCCGCGAGGTGGGTCGCCTGCGCTCGGAAGGCAAGGAATACGTCGTCCAGGACGGCGACGTCATGAACTTCCGCTTCAACGTCTGACCCGACTTCCCGCCTCACCGCCCCGGGTGTACGCCAGAGATCCCGACGGGACGCGGATCCCCATGGATGAACTGCCGGAAGGCCTTCGATTCTCGCTTAACCCCAGGCAACTGCTTGGGCACGCTTGCCTTGCCAGGGGCCTCAGGACCTTCGATGAGGCGGCGCGACATGTTGAGGCGCTGACCTACAGCCGGCCAGTGGGAAGCGATGTCGCGGCCGTGCTTACCGAAGGCGCAGGGACCTGCAGCTCCAAGCATCGCTTCCTCACGCAACTCGCCCATGAGAACGGGCACCACGCAGTCCGTTTAACCGTCGGCATCTACATGATGGATGAGCGGAACACCCCTGGGGTCGGGTCAACCCTTGCGGCCGCCGGCCTCGACAGCTTGCCGGAAGCGCACTGCTATCTCGCCCTTGATGGGTGTCGGTACGACTTCACTGGCCTCGCCAGGGGAGAAACTGCGCCTCTCGAAAGCCTGGTTTCCGAATTTCAGGTGACCCCAGCAGCGCTTCCGGCCTTCAAGGTCCGTGAGCACAGGCGCTTCCTCAGCGACTGGGCGCTCAGGAGGGGCCTCGACCCCGACACGGTGTGGCGCATCCGGGAAGCCTGCATCGCCGCCCTGGTCGGCCGGACGCCTGCGTAAGGCTGACCTTGCCCGCGCCGCAGATCAGGCCCCGCCCGTCTGCACGAAAAAGGCCGGCCGCCCTGGAGGCGACCGGCCCTGGTTTCGCGCGGAAGCTGGACCCTAGTGGGCCACGTTCCGCCAGATCCGCTTGTAGCTCATGTAGAGCAGGCCGGCGAGGATCAGCAGATAGATCATCGCGCCGACGCCGAAGGCCTTGCGCTCCTCCATCTTGGGCTCGGAAGCCCAGGTCAGGAAGGCGGCGACATCACGGGCCTGCTGGTCGATCGTTGACTTCGTATCATCGTCAAACGTGACCTTGTCAGCTGCAAGTTGCGGCGGCATGGCGATGAAGCCTCCGGGAGGCGCATGCCCCTTGCCCTTCCAGAAGGCCGAGACGTCCCCGAGCATGTAGGGGTTGTAGTACTGGCCCGCGGGAACCTCGAGGCCCGCGGGGGGGGCCGAGTAACCGGACAGCAGCGAATAGACATAGTCCGCTCCGCCCATCCGCGCCTTGGACAGGGTCGAGAAGTCCGGCGGCAGGGCACCGCCGTTGCCGGCCCGGGCCGCCGCCTCATTCGGGTAGGGGTTCGGGAATCGATCGGCCGGGGTGGCCGGACGCTTCACGACGTCGCCCGTCTCCTGATCGATGTCCGAGACCTCGAAGTCCTTCGAAATGGTCTTCACGTAAGGGTTGTCATTCGGGTTCGGGTACTTCGGATCGTAGAAGGGTCCTCCCTTCTGGCCGAGGTTCCGGAACGACATCAAGTCCATCGAGTGGCAGGCCGCGCAGACCTCCCGGTAGACCTTGAAACCCCGCTGAAGCTGCGCGCGGTCAAACTTACCGAAGGGGCCGTTGAAGCTCCATGCGACCGTACGGGGCTCCTTCTGCGTGCCGGCGGCGAAGGCCGACCCGCCCGAAAGGGCGAGGCCGAGCGCCACTATGGCAAGACCTTTGCGAAGCATCAGGCTCAACCCCTCTTCTCAGGCGAAGCCGCGGCGCCCGCGGGCAGGGCGGCAGAGTGCGAAAGGACCGGCTCGCTGATCGATTTCGGTTGCTCCAGGGGGTTCTCGGTCAGGCCCATCACCGGCAGGATAATCAGGAAATAGCCGAAGTAGTAGGCGGTGGCGATCCGGGAGAGCCAGACCATGGAGTTCAGGTCCGCATCCAGTAGCTGGAAGGTCTTCAGCCCAGGGATCACGTACTCATCCGGCAGGCGTCCGCCGCAGAAGCCCAGCACGAGGCAGGCCACCACGAAGATGAAGAAGTACATCCGGGTGGTCGGCCGGTAGCGCATGGACCGCACCCTCGAGGTATCCAGCCAGGGCAGGACGAACAGCACCGCAATGGCGCCGAACATCAGGAGCACGCCCATCAGCTTGTCCGGAACGGCCCGGAGGATGGCGTAGAAGGGCAGGAAGTACCACTCCGGCACAATGTGTGCGGGGGTCACCAGCGGGTTGGCCGGGATGTAGTTGTCCGGATGGCCGAGGGCGTTGGGGCTGAAGAACACGAAGGCAGCGAACATCAGCATGAATACGGCGATCGCGAAGCCATCCTTCACCGTGTAGTACGGGTGGAAGGGAACCGTGTCCGCCTTGGACTTCACATGCACACCGGTAGGGTTGTTGTTCCCGGTCACGTGCAGGGCCCAGATGTGCAGGATAACCACGCCGGCGATCATGAACGGCATCAGGTAGTGCAGTGAGAAGAAGCGGTTCAGGGTCGCATTGTCGACTGCGAAGCCTCCCCACAACCAGGTGGTGATGGACTGGCCGATCAACGGCAGGGCACCGAACAGGTTGGTGATCACCACGGCGCCATGGAAGCTCATCTGGCCCCAGGGCAGGACGTAGCCCATGAAGGCGGTGGCCATCATCAGCAGGTAGATCACGCAGCCCAGGATCCAGAGCAGCTCGCGCGGAGCCTTGTAGGAGCCGTAGTAGAGGCCGCGGAACATGTGGGCGTAGACGGCGATGAAGAACATCGAGGCCCCGTTGGCGTGCATGTAGCGCACCAGCCAGCCATAGTTCACGTCCCGCATGATCCGCTCGACCGAGGCGAAGGCATGGTCCACATGGGGAACGTAATGCATGGCCAGGACGATGCCGGAGACCAGCTGGATGCCCAGGCAGAGCGCGAGGATCCCGCCAAAAGTGTACCAGTAGTTCAGGTTCTTCGGGGTCGGGAAATCAACCAAGCTGTCGTAGGCCAGACGGGCGATCGGAAGGCGGGCGTCTAGCCAGCGCTCGAAACCGGTCTTTGGAACGTAGTTCGAATGTCCACTCATGTTCGTCAGCCCACCTTAACAACGGTGTCAGAGAGGAAGGCGTAGTCCGGAACCTCCAGGTTCGTGGGCGCAGGGCCCTTACGGATGCGGCCAGAGGTGTCGTAGTGCGAGCCGTGGCAGGGGCAGAACCAGCCGCCATAGTCGCCGCCGCCGAAGGTCGGCACACAGCCCAGGTGGGTGCAGGTGCCGATCAGCACCAGCCACTCGGCCTTGCCAGGCTTGTGGCGCGCCTCATCTGTGGCGGGGTCCCGAAGGGCCGCCTTGTCGTCCTTGATGGCCGAGGCGATCTCCATGCCGGTACGGTGCCGGATGAAGAGGGGCTTGCCCCGCCACTTGATGGTGACGGACTGGCCGAGCTGAACCTTGGTCAGGTCAAACTCCACCGAGGCCAGGGCGAGGGTGTCGCCGGCGGGGTTCATCTGGTCCACAAGGGGCCAAGCCACCGTCGCCGCCGCACCGAGCGCCGCGACGCCCGCAGCGATGTGAATGAAATCGCGCCGGCTGGGGTCATCCCCAACCGCGCCATGTTCGGGGTTCGCGCCCGTCACGCTGTCGGCCACTTTGAAGCCACCCTTCGCTTGGGAACTGCGCCGGAAGGGCGCGGTCCGTTCTCGACCCCGCCAGTCGATCTGGTAAGGGTCACCCAGACTGAACGCGCCGAACGCCGACGGATCGTCCGGGAAGCCATCTCGCCAAGGGCGAAGGGACTCCCGCCGATTCGCTGCGGACCGCGCACAGCCCGTGGCTGGATCGCTTAGAATGCTGCTCGCGCTTTTTCAACCTGACATTCCGCAAAACCTTGGCGCCGCCATCCGGCTGGGGGCTTGCCTGGACACCCCGGTGCACGTCATCGAGCCCTGCGGCTTTCCCTTATCGGACAAGGCGATCCTCCGGGCGGCCATGGATTACGGCGATCCGGGCGAGGTGGTCCGCCATCCCAGCTGGGATGCCTTTCGGGCTGCGGCGACAGGCCGGATCGTCCTTTTCACCACCCGGGGCGCGGCCGCGCTGCACGATTTTGCCTTCCGGCCCGACGACATCCTCCTGTTTGGGCGGGAAAGCTCGGGCGTGCCGGATTTCGTCCACGACGCTGCAGATGCCCGGGTCATCATTCCCTTGAGCCGCGGACGACGATCCTTCAACCTGACCGTCTCGGCGGCAATCGGCCTGTCCGAGGCCCTTCGTCAGACCGGGCGGTTTCCCGCTTTTCATCCGCAAGATTTTCCCAGCCATGATTGATCCCGCCGTCCTGGAGACCCGCAACGCCCGCGCGCGCGCCTGGTTCGACGCCTTGCGCGACCGCATCGTCGCCGCCTTTGAGCAGCTCGAGGTCGACGCGCCCGCAGACCTCTTCCCCGGGGAGCCCGCGAAGTTCGAGCTGAAGCCCTGGGTGCGGGAGGCCGGTGGCGGCGGGGTGATGGGCTTCCTGCGCGGCGGCCGGTTCATCGAGAAGATGGGCCTGCACATCTCCCTGGTGCACGGGACCTTCACCCCCGAGATGGCCGCCAATATGCCCGGCGCAGACAAGGACCCCCGCTTTACGGCCACCGGCATCAGCCTCATCGCCCACATGCGCAGCCCGAAGGTCCCGGCAGTGCACATGAACACCCGCTTTCTGGCCACCCAGACCGGCTGGTTCGGCGGCGGCGCCGACCTGACCCCCACCCTGGACGTACAGCGCAGCCAGGACGCGCCGGACGCCCTCGCCTTCCACGCCGCGCTGAAGGCCGCCTGCGACCGGCACGATCCGGCCTGGTACCCGGACTTCAAGACGCGCTGCGACGAGTACTTCTACCTGCCCCACCGCAAGGAACCGCGAGGCGTCGGTGGCATCTTCTACGACCACCACAATTCCGGGGACTGGGAGCGGGACTTTCAGTTCACCCAGGATGTGGGCGAGGCCCTGCTGGAGGTCTATCCCAGGATCGCCCGGAGCCGGATGCACGAGCCCTGGACCGAGGCTGACCGGCGCGAGCAACTGATCCGCCGCGGCCGCTACGTGGAGTTCAACCTGCTCTATGACAGGGGCACCATGTTCGGCCTCAAGACCGGCGGCAATATCGAGAGCATCCTGTCCTCCATGCCCCCGGAGGTCATCTGGCCCTAGGGCAACCCGTGGCGGTCAGGTCCGGCCGCCGGCCTCGATGAAGCTGCGCAGTCTGCGGCCCACCTCAATCCGATCATTGACCGCCGCGTAGCTGGCCGCAGCGGCGTCGGCCTGCGCGTCGGTGTAGCGGTTCCCGCGTCGGGCCTCGATCAGGGCCAGGGCGTAGTCCGGCTCGAACTCGGGATGAAGCTGTATCGAGATCGCCCGACGCTCGGGATAGGCCAGGGCGCCGAAGGGCGTGAAGTCGCTGGCCGCGGCGAGCCGGGCGTCGCCGGGCGGCTCGACCACCTGGTCCTGGTGCGAAGCGGCGGCGGCCAGGGTCGGGAGGCCAGACAGCCAGCCGTCGGGTTGGGCCTCGTAGCGGTGCAGGCCCACGCACCAGCCCTTGGGCGACTTGATCACCCGCCCGCCGAAGGCCTCGGCCATCACCTGGTGCCCGAAACAGACGCCGACCAGGGCGGTGCGCCCGGAGGCCGCGTTCAGGAAGGTCTTCAAGGGCGCAATCCACGGAAGGGGATCGTAGACGCCGGCGGAGGATCCGGTCACCAGACAGGCGTCCCAGGCCGAAGGGTCGGACGGCAGTTGGCCCGAGGCCACGTCAAAGGTCTCGGCGGAGTCGCCGGGCTGCAGGAGCAGTTGCCGGAACATGGCGGGATAGTCCCCGAAGCGCTCGGAGAGGTCGCCCGGCGGCGCGCCAGTCTCGAGTATGGCCAGCCTCACGCCTCAGGCCCCCATTCCGCGAAGGACCGCAGCCAGGCGGGCGCGGACAGCCTCCGCGTCTGACGGGAAGTCCTCGTCCATCCACCAGGCCTCGACCTCGCGCAGGGCCTCCCCCACCTTCGGGCTAGGACGCGCACCGGCCGCGACAGCGTCCGCGCCGGATACAGGAAGGGACCTCGTACGCCAGGCCCCCGCCTCGGCGACCAGGGCGCGCCAATCACCTGACGCCTTGCCTTCGGGGGATCGGGCCCAGGCCAGGCGCAGCCGATCCAGGGCGGTCCCGGGACCCAGAATGTGCAGGGCCCGGCGGAGCTGTCGGGGCGACATCCAGCTGACCAGCCGGGGTTCACGACCCGCCGCCGCCACAAGTCGCTCCCTCTGCGCGCTGGACAGGCGCAGGCGCGCGGCCTCCCGGGCGACATCGGTGGCCCCCTCGGGGAACAGGGCACCCAGCCGGAGCAGGGCATCGGCAGGACGGTCCTCCAGAGCCTCCACCCGGCACAAGCCCTCTAGCCGCGACAGATCGCCCGCAAAGGGCAGGACCTGGGCCAGCACGCCCGTCGAAGCCATCAGGCGCAGGGCTTGCCGGGGATCGGGCGCGCCCAGCAGGACAACGAGTTCCTTGAGGACGCGTTCCGCTGCGAGGGTGGAAAGACTCCCGGCCTGGGCCGCGCAGGCCGCGACCGCCGCCGGATCCGGCTCGCCCTGGCCGTACCAGGCGAGGAATCGGAAGTAACGGAGGATGCGGAGATGGTCTTCTCGGATCCGTCGCCCAGGGTCTCCGACGAAGACAATCCGGCCCGCCCGGGCCGCGGCGACGCCGAGGCCTGTGGGATCGAACACTCGCCCACTGCGGTCGGCGTAGAGCGCGTTCAGGGTGAAGTCCCGCCGAGCGGCATCCTCCGCCCAGTCGTCGGTAAAGGCCACCACGGCGCGCCGGCCGTCGGTCTCCACGTCGCGCCTCAGGGTCGTGATCTCGAAACCCCGACCGCCGCTGACCGCCGTCACCGTACCGTGCTCCAGGCCGGTGGGAACCGACTTGAGCCCCGCGGCCTCCAGCGCTGTAACCACGACGGGCGGCTCGAGGGCGGTCGCCAGGTCGATGTCGGCAATCGCGCGGCCCATGACGGCGTTACGCACGCAGCCCCCGACGAAGCGCACGCAGCCCCGCCCGCCCGCCGCCTCCAGGGCGTCCAGGACGGCAGTCGTGGCCGGATCTTTCAGCCACCCGGCATCCGCCAGGACGATCTCCGCAGACGCGCCGGTCACGCGGGTGCCCCGAACAGGCGATGGGAAAGGACACGCAGCATCCCCGCCGTCGCACCCCAGATGAAGCGCTCGTCGTGGGTCATGGCGTAGAAACGGCGCTTGCCGCCATCCGGCAGTTCACGCTCGTGGGTCTCGTGGTTGGCGCCGTCCATGAGGAAGCCGAAGGGCGTCTCGAAGATGTCCGCCACCTCGTCGGGATTGGGCTCGAGGCTGAAGCCGTCCTCGATGAAGGCCACCACCGGGGTGACCAGGTAGCCTGTCCCCGTCCGGTAGGGCGTCGAAAGACCGACGGGCGAGACGAAACCGGGTGCCAGCCCCACCTCTTCCTCGGCCTCGCGCAGGGCCGCCTGCCAGGGCGTCTCACCCGCGTCGCAGCGCCCGCCCGGGAAGGCGATCTGGCCTGCATGCCGCCTCAGGGTGTCCAGCCGGGTGGTCAGGAGAACGGAGTAGCCATGCGGCCGCTCAATCAGGCCCACCAGGACGGCGGCGGGGGTCAGAGTGTCCATCGGCGGAAAGTAAGGATCCGGCTCGAAGTCGAAGTCCGAGCTGATCTGGTCCACGGTCCGGTGCGCAAGGGGATCCAGGCGCTCGGCAAGCCGGGCCTCCAACAGGGGCCGGGCACCAGGGGCTACCAGCTGGTGCGGGCTCACGCCTCGCTGTCCCCGGCCGAGCCCAGGTCGAAGGCTGCGCCGCCGGACCGGACGACCAGTCGCCCGGACTCCGCTTCAGCCAGCTCGACCAGTTCATAGAAGACCGGACGGGCGACCAGGGCCTCCAGGCCCCGCCGCACATGCAAGTAGGGACGCGGTTCGCCGGTCCGGGGATCGGTCTCCACCCGCAGGAGGTTTTCAGGACCTGCGCGGACCTCGTCTCCCACATTGGTCTGGAAGACCAGGTCTTCGCCCTCCCGGTCCACGCGGACTGCGGTGAAGGGTGCGTCCTCGACGGTGATTCGCATTTTCTCCACCGGCGTTACCAGGTGGAAGCCGTCGGGATCCTTCCTCAGGACCGTTGAGAACAGGCGCACCAAGGCTTCCCGCCCGATGGGGGTGCCTTCATGGAACCACTGTCCGTTGCGCTTGATAACAATGTCGATATCGCCGCAATGGGGCGGATTCCAGAGGTGCACAGGTGGCAGGCCCCGCCCGGGTACCTGCCGCGCGGCGGTGGCAACGCCCTCCAAACCGGAAGATGGCTGAGTCTCGGACATGTGCTGAAGGTAGGCCCGAGCGCCGCCGGGCTCAACCTTGCGCGGACTGCGCGCTACGGGAGGTCAGGCCCTGACCGGGCCTTCCAGTGCGTCGGTGGCACCCCGCGCCAGGACACGGCGCGGATCTACCGGGCCCGGCAGGCGTGCGCCCCGCGTCGCGGCAGCCGAATACCCGAACCGCTCGAAGTAGGGGGCATCCCCGACCAGCAGGATCGGCCCCTCGCCAAGGGCGTCCGCCGCCTCGCCGGCGTGCTGGACCAGCCGCCCGCCCAGTCCGTCCAGCCGGCGGCCGGAATGGACCGCCAGCGGGCCCAGGAACAGGGCCGGGGTCGCACCGATGCGGATGTCCCAGAGTCGGACCACGCCGACGATCTGGCCGGCGTCCACTGCGCAGAAGGACAGGTCGGGGCGGTAGCGGGCAAATTCGCGGACGCGCTCGGAGACCTTAACGAACCGGCCGGGCCCGAAGGCATGGTCGAGCAGGGCCTCGACCCCTGCGGCGTCGCCGGACGTCTCGGGACGCAGGGTCACTTCGGATTGTGCGGCCTGGAGCAAGACGTTCCCCCCGGCGCCGGTCCCCGGCGCGAGGGCCGGGCGTTTAGGACCCGCCGCCCCTCGCGTCAACCGCAGGTTCAGAGCCAGTTCCGGGGCCAGGCCTCGCCCAGGGGGCGGACCTCGCCCGGCAGCAGGCCCCTCCGGCGCATGGCGGCGTCGGTCAGGGGGGACAGGGCCTGCACGGGTTCGACGCCTGACCGGGGCCCGGGGGCCACGGGGGCCTCGACCCCTGCGGCATCGACTGCCTTCCATTCCGCCTGTCCCTGGTCGGCGAATCCCACCGCAAAGAACAGCCTCCGGGGCTCGCCGTCGGGTTCGGTCAGGACGGCGATGACCCAACCGGGCATGAACCTCTCCGGGGTTGCTACGGGCGGGCACGTTGCCGTGCGTCGGGCTTCAGGCCAAGGTGCATCGACCATGAGCGAGTCTCCCGCAGAAGACGACCTGTCCCTCCGCGCCCTGATGGGGCGGCCGGACTACATCCGGTTCTGGCTTTCCCGCGTCGCCTCGACCCTGGGCGTGCAAATCCAGAGCGTCGCCCTCGGCTGGCAGGTCTACGCCGTGGCTCGGGAAACCATGGACGTCGCCCAGTCGGCCTTCTACGTGGGCATGATCGGCCTGGCGGCCTTCATCCCAATACTCCTGCTCGCCCTGCCGGCAGGGGAGACTGCGGACCGGCATGACCGCAAGGCCATCCTGCGGTTCTGCTACGTGGGCGAGATCCTGACCGCCCTGTTGCTTGTCGCAGCCGCCAACTTCGGCTTCGCCACACTCCCCCTGCTCCTGGGCGTCGCCGTCGCCTTCGGGACGAGCCGGGCCTTCATGGGCCCGGCCGGCACGGCCCTGGGCCCCATGCTGGTCCCCCGCAGCCTCCTGCCCCGCGCCATCGCCCTGAACTCCCTCGCCTGGCAGAGCGCCTCGATCCTGGGGCCGGCCATAGGGGGCATACTCGTCGCCATTTCC
>CAIWHQ010000322.1 GCA_903912465.1 uncultured Alphaproteobacteria bacterium
CCCGCACCCTCCTCCAGGTCCGGGTCGCCCACGCCGACGATGCCGACGACATGTTCACCCGCCTGATGGGCGATCTCGTCGAGCCGCGCCGGGAGTTCATCCAGGAAAACGCCCTCGACGCCGAGGTCGACGTCTGATCAGGCGCCGGGCGGGGTCTCCCCTGCCACCAGGGCCAGCACTGCGGGGCCATAGCGGGCGAGCTTGGTTTCGCCCACGCCGCTGACCCTTGAAAGCGCCGCAGCGTCGGCCGGGCGGGCGGTCGCGATCTCCGCCAGGGTGCGGTCGCTGAAGATCACGTAAGGAGGCGCCTTCTGACGCACGGCTTCGGCCCGCCGCCAGGCGCGCAGGGCGGCGAAGATCTGGGGATCCCCCTCGAATTCCGCCCCGGGGCCGTCCCGGCGCCGTCGCCCGGGGGTTGTGGCAGCGTCTGCCCCCGCGCCCGGGTGACGCTGGACCAGGCGGCCTTCCACCCGTCGCTCGCCACGGTAGACCGCACGCACCGCATCCGCATCGCCCAGGCCGATGAGGGGCCGGCCCTCATTCGGATCCTCGCGCAGGAGGCCGTCGAAGATCAGCTGGTCGACCAGGCCCCGCCAGGCCCCGGCCGGAAGCTCTGCGCCCACCCCGAAGGTGCTCATGCCGGCCTCGAAGGCCGAGGGCTCGCGGGTCTTGCCGAGGAGGTGCTCCACCAGCCGACCGCGGCCAAACCGCCCGTTCAGGCGGTGGGCAGCGGACAGCACCTTCTGGGCCTGGAGGGTCAGGTCCTCGGCCTTCGGGGGGTCCAGGCAGTTGTCGCAGCGCCCACAGTCGGCGACCGCCTGCTCACCGAAATAGCGACGCACCGCCGCCGTGCGGCAGGTGCCTCCGTCCAGCAGGGCGTAGAGCTGGCGTACCTTGCGCACCTGCACCGCGCGCACCTCGTCTGAGAGGGCCTGGCCGTCGAGCCGCCGCAGGGCCCAGGCCATGCCTGGAGCGCCGTAGAGGGTGATGCCCTCGGCGGGTTCGCCATCCCGACCGGCCCGGCCCACCTCCTGCCAGTAGGCCTCGATGGAGGCGGGGGGATCGGCGTGGATCACATAGCGGACGTCCGGCTTGTCCACCCCCATGCCGAAGGCGATGGTGGCCACCATGACGGCGGCGTCGGAAGCCAGGAACTCGGTGAGGCGCCGCTCGCGCAGGTCGCGGTCGAGGCCGGCGTGGTAGGCCATGGCTGGCAGGCCGGCGGCGCACAGCTCTGCGGCCAGGGCCTCGGTCCCGTCCCGGGAGCCGGCGTAGATCACTCCTGGCCGGTCCCGGCGGGCCGAGGCCAGCTCGAGCACCCGCTTGCGCCCCGTCCCGACCTTGCGCTCGGCGGAAAGGGCCAGCTCGGGCCGGTCGAAGGAGGCGACGAACTCCCGGGCCTCGCCCAGATGCAGGCCCTCGCGGATGTCCTGCCGGGTCCGGGCATCGGCGGTGGCGGTCACCGCCAGGCGCGGGACCCCGGGGAAGACCTCGGCCAGCCGGCCCAGCAGGCGGTACTCGGGACGGAAGTCATGCCCCCACTGGCTGACGCAGTGCGCCTCGTCGATGGCGATGACGGAGAGGGGAATGCGCGACAGCCGCTCCAGCATCCAGGGCTGGAGCAGGCCCTCGGGCGAGACGTAGAGCAGGTCCAGGGTCCCGGCCTCGATCCGCGCCCAGGTGGCGGCGCGGTCCTCGGGGGTGGTGAGGGAGTCCAGCCTGGCGGCAGCGACCCCGGCCTGGATCAGGCCCGCCACCTGGTCCGCCATCAGGGCGATGAGGGGGCTGACCACCAGGCCAAGGCCGGGCCGCAGCAGGGCAGGGATCTGGTAGCAGACGCTCTTGCCCCCGCCGGTCGGCAGGACGGCCAGGGCCGGGCGCCCGGCCATCACTTCGGCGATCACCGGCGCCTGCAGGCCCCGGAAGCCGGCGTGTCCGAAGACACGGCGCAGGACCTCCTGCGCCTCCTGTAGCGAATCGTCGGACATCCCCCTCTATCGCCCGCCCCGCCCTGACTGCGAAGGGGTGGCTGCGAAGCGGCAGACGGTACGGGCCCCGCCCTATTCGGCGGCCAGGGCTACAGGGGCGTCCTGGGCACCGCGGACCAGCCTTCCGGGCAGGGCGCCGGTGGGCTCGCCGTCCCGATAGGTGACCTGGCCGGCCACCAGGGTGGCGACATAGCCCCGGGCCCTCTGCAGCAGCCGCCGTCCGCCCCCGGGCAGGTCATAGCCTACGGTGGGCGGCTCCACGGCCAGCTGGTCGAAGTCAATGACGTTGAGGTCGGCCCTCAGGCCCGGTGCCACCAGGCCCCTGTCGAGCAGTCCCACGGCCTCTGCGGTGGCGCGGGTCTGCAGGCGGACCATGTGCTCCAGGGGCAGGTGCGGCCCCCGGGTCCGGTCCCGGGCCCAGAGGGTCAGGTTGGTGGTGGGGAAGCTGCCGTCGCAGATCATGCCCACATGGGCCCCGCCGTCCGACAGGCCCGCCACGCAGTCGGGATGGCGCAGCATGTCGTAGGCCGGATCCAGCCCGCCGTCGGCATAGTTGAGGAAGGGCAGGTAGAGCATGCCCCGCCCGCCCCGGGCCATCATGTGCTCCAGGGCCACCTCTTCGGGGGCCACGCCCCGGGCCTGGGCCAGGGCGGAGACGGTGTCCTGCCGGGCGGGCTCATAGTCCGGCGTCTCGGCCATCAGGAACATGTTGCTCCAGTCCCGGGTCAGGCGCGAGGCGATGGCGGCGCTGCCAGGCGTCGCGGCATCGTCCAGCAGGGCGGCCCGGAAGGACGCATCCGCCAGACGCGCCACCCTCTGCGCGAAGGGCAGGGTCGCCACGGACCTCCAGGCCTCGGTGTGGCTGAAGGGGTTGAGGGTCAGCTCGAAACCCAGAAGGACGCCCACCCCCCGGCCCGCCACCTGGGCCCGCATGGGCAGGCCGTCGGCGGTGGCGGCGGAGAGGGCGGCCAGGAGGTCGCGCCAGGCGTTGGGTGCCTTCGGTCCCTGCAGCAGGCTGAAGGACAGGGGCCGGCCCGAGGCTTCCACCAGCCGGCGCATCAGGCCGAACTCGGCCTGGGGATCGGCGAAGTCGGAGACGAACTGCAGCACGCCGCGCCCGGCGGCCTTCAGCCCCAGGGCTATACCCATCAGCTCGTCCTCGGCGGCGGTGAGGGTGGGCGTCGGCTGGCCGTCAGAGGTGCGGTGGTTGAGGGTGCGCGAGGTGGAGAAGCCCAGGGCACCGGCCTCCATGGCCCGCTTGGCCAGGGCCGACATGGCGGCGATGTCGGCGGGGCTGGCCGGCTCGCGGTTGGCCCCCCGCTCGCCCATGACGAAGACCCGCAGGGCCGCGTGCGGCAGCTGGGCGCCGACATCGAGGTCATAGGCCCGGCCGGACAGGGACTGGAGGTAGTCGGGAAAGCTCTCCCAGTTCCAGGGCAGGCCCGCGGCCAGGACCGGATGGGGAATGTCCTCCACCCCCTCCATCAGCCGGATCAGCCGGTCGTGGTCCTCGGGCCGGCAGGGGGCGAAGCCGACCCCGCAATTGCCCATGACGGCGGTGGTGACCCCGTGCCAGGCCGACGGGGTCAGCCGGCTGTCCCAGGTGACCTGGCCGTCATAGTGGGTGTGGATGTCGACAAAGCCGGGGGTGACGATTTTCCCGCGGGCGTCGATCTCTTCCGCGCCCGAGCCGGCGATGCGGCCCACGGCGGCGATCCGTCCGTCCTTCACCGCCACGTCGGCTTCGAAGCCCGGCACCCCGGATCCATCGATCACGGTCCCGCCGCGGATCACCAGGTCGTAGGCGCGTTCCCGTCCGGCCATGACGTCTCCTCCGTCGCGGTCCCCGCCGCCTGTGGAGGGATTCAGCCCCTATCGAGACGGCG
>CAIWHQ010000323.1 GCA_903912465.1 uncultured Alphaproteobacteria bacterium
AGGGAGGCTGCGATTGTCACCCCGACACCCGGAACCACCCGGGACATCATCGAGGTGTCCCTCCGCCTGGCGGGGTACAAGGTCGTCCTGGCGGATACAGCGGGGCTTCGCGAGGCGGAAGACGCTGTGGAGATCGAGGGGGTCCGGCGGGCCCGTCTTTGGGCTGGGGAGGCCGATCTCAGGCTCTGGGTGGTAGATACGGCCGCGGACGCCGGTGCCGGCGCGGCACCCCCGGATGTCCTGAGGGCCGGGGACCTCTGTCTGCTCAGCAAGTCGGACCTGCCGCCGGGGGACGCCATGGGCCGGGCCCTCGCCGAGGCCGCTACGCTTGGCCTGGAGCCCCACAGCATCAGCGCCCATCGGCCCGAGGAGGTCTCGGCCCTCGAGGCCGTGCTTGCTGCGCGGGTTGTTGCGGCCTTGGGCGCCTCGGAGCCCCCGTCCGCCACACGGCTGCGTCACGCAGCCCTCCTCTCCGAGGCCATTGAGCGCCTCAAGAGCGCCCGCGCCCTCTCGGAAGCGCCGGAACTTGCCGCTGAGGACGTGCGTCTGGCCGCCCGCGCCCTCGACCGGATCACGGGACGGATCGGTCCCGAGGACGTCCTGGACCGGATCTTCTCGACCTTCTGTATTGGCAAGTGATCTGTTTCACGTGAAACCCGGGCCGATCTGGTGTACGACCTCGCCGCTTCCGGGGCCTGTAGGAGCGGACAGAGCGCATGTGGGATGTCATCGTCATCGGCGGCGGCCACGCGGGTTGTGAAGCGGCCGCGGCTTCGGCGCGGTTCGGTGCCCGCACCCTGCTGCTGACCCACCGGATCGAGACCCTCGGCGAGATGAGCTGTAATCCGGCGATCGGGGGCCTGGGCAAGGGCCACCTCGTCCGGGAGATCGATGCCCTGGACGGGGTGATGGGCCGCTTGGCCGACGCCGCCGGTATTCAGTTTCGCATGCTGAACAGGTCCCGGGGGGCCGCCGTTCGGGGCCCCCGGGCGCAGATTGACCGGAAGCTCTACCGGGAGGCCATGCAGGCCGAGCTTGCGGGAACCCCGGGCCTGGAGATTCGCGCTGAGGCTGTCGAGGACCTGGTCGTCGAGGCGGGGCGCGTGACCGGAGTCGTGGGGGCGTCCGGCGCGGTCTATCCCGCCCAGCGGGTGGTCCTGACCACCGGCACCTTCCTCAAGGGCGTCATCCATCTGGGCGAGCAGCGGATCCCCGCAGGCCGTGTCGGCGAGGCGCCGGCCATCGGCCTCGCGGATCGCCTTTACGCCCTGGGACTGTCCATGGGGCGGCTCAAGACCGGAACGCCGCCGAGGCTGGATGGGCGCACCATCGCCTGGGACCGCCTGGACAGCCAGGCGGCTGACCCTGTCCCCAGCCCCTTTTCTTTCCTCACCGATCGGATCACCAATCCCCAGGTTGCCTGCGGGGTGACCGCCACGACCGCAGAGACCCACCGGATCATCGCCGAACGGCTGTCGGAGTCGGCGGTCTATGGCGGCCGCATCCAGGGCCGCGGGCCGCGGTACTGCCCCTCCATCGAGGACAAGGTGGTGCGGTTCGCCGACCGGACCGGCCACCAGATCTTCCTGGAGCCCGAGGGCCTGGAGGATCCCACCGTCTATCCCAACGGCATTTCCACCTCGGTCTCCCCCGAGACGCAGGACCTCTTCCTTCGCACCATTCCGGGGCTTGAGGCCGTGCGGGTCCTCCGCCACGGCTATGCCATCGAGTACGACTACGTGGACCCCCGCGAGCTGGACTCGGCCCTGGAGGTCAAGCGTCTTCCGGGTCTCTACCTGGCCGGCCAGATCAACGGGACAACCGGATACGAGGAGGCGGCGGCCCAGGGGCTTGTAGCGGGTCTCAACGCCGCCCGTTCGGCCTCGGGTGCGGATCCGGTCGTCTTCCGGCGGGACGAGGCCTATATCGGCGTACTGATCGACGACCTGGTCACCCGGGGTGTGACCGAGCCCTACCGGATGTTCACCAGCCGGGCCGAGTTCCGGTTGACCCTGCGGGCGGACAACGCGGACCAGAGGCTCACCGATCGG
>CAIWHQ010000324.1 GCA_903912465.1 uncultured Alphaproteobacteria bacterium
CCCCGCCGAGCCGCACCCATCTCGCCAAACCCAAGCTGTCCCGTCGACTTCACAGACATCAAAAGCCCTCCACCGCCACAGCAGAGAATCACGATCCGGGGATTTCGCAACAGTCCCCATCAGGGGGAGGTGGACCGGGGTGAAACCCCGGGCCGGAGGGGGTCAAAGGCAGCCCGTCCTTCGCCCCCGGAAACGCAAAGTTAATCCGGCGGGGCCCAGACTGGACCCCTTGGAAACGGTGAGTCGCGGACCGCCTTGCTACAGACCCTTCGCACCTACTGGACGACGGCGGCCCTGGGCCTCCTTATCGTCTATTTCGGCGTTCACGCCCTGACGGGGGAGCGCGGCATCCTGTCGACGGGCGAGCGGGACCAGGCCCTGGTCGACCGCCAGGCCGAGCTGGCGGCCCTGTCCCTGCGCCGCACCGAGCTGGAAACCCGGGCGCATCTGCTCAGGGATGAGTCGATTTCCGCCGATCTTCTCGACGAACGGGCCCGGGCCCTGCTGGGATTCACCGATCCGAGGGACTATGTGATCCGGGTCAGGCCCTGAAGGGCCGGCGTCCGGCCAATCCGGACCGTTCTGGGGAGTGAATGATGGCGCGTGCCGCCGCTTCTGGAAAGTCTCGCAAGACCAAGGCGGTTGCCGCCCCACAGGGCCCCGAGCGGGAGCCCTTGCTGGCCTGGTATCGCGACATGCTGTTGATCCGGCGCTTCGAGGAGCGGGCGGGCCAGCTTTACGGCATGGGCCTGGTGGGCGGGTTCTGCCACCTCTACATCGGCCAGGAGGCCATCGCCGTCGGGATCCAGGCTGTCCGCAAGCCGGGCGACCAGGTCATCACCGGCTATCGCGACCACGGACACATGCTGGTCTGCGGCATGGACCCGCGGGAGGTCATGGCCGAGCTGACCGGCCGGGCAGGGGGCTCCTCCCGGGGCAAGGGTGGCTCCATGCATATGTTCTCCACCGAGGCCGGCTTCTATGGCGGCCACGGCATTGTCGGTGCCCAGGTCAGCCTGGGCACGGGGCTGGCCCTGGCCAACAGCTATCGCGGCAATGGCAATGTCGCCTTCGCCTTCTTCGGCGACGGGGCGGCCAACCAGGGCCAGGTCTACGAGAGCTTCAACATGGCCGAGCTCTGGAGCCTGCCGGTCGTCTACGTCATCGAGAACAACCAGTACGCCATGGGCACCTCCATCGAGCGGTCCTCCTCCGAGACCCACCTCCACCGGCGGGGCGCCTCCTTCCGCATCCCCGGCGAGGAGGTCGATGGCATGGATGTGGTCGCCGTCCGGGACGCTGCGGCCCGGGCCGCCGAGCACGCCCGGTCGGGGCAGGGCCCCTACATCCTGGAGATGAAGACCTACCGCTATCGCGGCCACTCCATGAGCGATCCGGCCAAGTACCGCACCCGGGAGGAGGTGGAGGAGGTTCGCCGCAACCGCGATCCCATCGACCATGTCCAGGAAATCCTGATCGAGAAGGGCTGGGCCGACGAGGCGGCGCTCAAGGCCATCGACGCCGAGGTCCGCGCCATCGTCGCCGACGCCGCCGAGTTCGCCCGCATCTCGCCCGAGCCGGACCCCTCCGAGCTCTTCACCGACATCTATGTAGGTGCGGAGCGATGACCGACATCCTCATGCCGGCCCTGTCTCCGACCATGGAGGAGGGGACCCTCGCCAAGTGGTACGTCAAGGCGGGCGACGCGGTCCGCTCGGGTGACGTCATCGCCGAGATCGAGACCGACAAGGCGACCATGGAGGTCGAGGCGGTGGACGAGGGGGTGATCGAGGCCATCCTGGTTCCGGAAGGGACCGAGGAGGTCAAGGTCAACACCCCCATCGCCCGCCTGTCCGCGGGGGCTGGCGCGACACCGTCTCCCCCCCCTGTTGCCCCCCCCATACCCCCCCCC
>CAIWHQ010000325.1 GCA_903912465.1 uncultured Alphaproteobacteria bacterium
GAATCTCCCGGGGCCTGTGCAGGAGGCCGGGCCTGAGGCGGCCGCCCACGCGGGCCAGGCGGGTCTCATGGACGCCGACATTCCGGGTCAGGGCGGCGCCGAGCCGGTTGCGGGCCAGGCCCAGCCTCTGCTCGGCCAGCTCCACCTGATCGGGGACCCGGGCAAGACTGCGCCCCAGGACCTCAAGCCGGCCCCTCCGGTCCTCCACCAGCCGGCCGCCCATCCGGTGCATGCGGCTGGAGAGGTCCGCCAGTCCGGCCCTGAGCTCGGACAGGACGGGCGTGGCGAACTCTGCGGCCGCCGTCGGGGTCGGCGCCCGCCGGTCTGACACGAAGTCGATGAGGGTGGTGTCGGTCTCGTGGCCGACGGCCGAGATCAGGGGAATGCGACTTGCGGAGACCGCCCGCGCCAGGGCTTCGTCGTTGAAGGGCCAGAGGTCCTCGACCGAGCCCCCGCCCCGGGCGACGATGACCACATCCGGACGGGGAACCGCCCCGCCGGGTTCCAGGACGTCGAATCCCCGCACCGCTGCGGCGACCTGAGCCGCGGCGGCATCGCCCTGGACCACCACCGGCCAGACCAGGACCTGGCAGGGCCACCGGTCCCGGATCCTGTGCAGAATGTCCCGGATGACCGCCCCAGTGGGGGATGTGATCACCCCCACCACCCGGGGGAAGGCCGGCAGGGGAGACTTGCGGGAGGCCTCGAAGAGCCCCTCCGCGGCGAGCCTGGCCTTGAGCCGCTCCAGCTGGGCGAGGAGGGCACCGACCCCCGCCGCCGTCATGCTCTCGATGACGATCTGGTACCGGGAGCCCTGCGGGTAGGTGGTGATCCGTCCGGTCACCACGACTTCGAGGCCCTGTTCCGGGCGGACACTGAGATTTCGGACAGAGCCCTTCCAGACAACCCCGTCGATCACCGCCCGCTCGTCCTTGAGCGAGAGATAGACATGGCCATTGGAGTGGAAGGTCACCTTGGACAGTTCGCCCCTGAGGCGGACAAACCCATAGCGGTCCTCAAGGGTGCTCTTGAGGGCGAAGGCGAGTTCCGAGACGGAATAGGGCCGTGCGTTGTCCGAATCGTCCGCGCTGGCTTCAGGTGTGAGATCGCTCATGTGCGGAAAGGGACGCGCCGGACGACGTCAAGGCAAGCCCCAAGGCCTGCTTTCGATCGCGGCGCGCCCCCCATCCCCAACGGATGCCGAACCTAGATGTAACGACGCAGGCTGCGGGCCAGTTCGTTGGCGCCCGAGCGCTTCTTCGTCTGGGCGGGCTGGTAGGCGACCCGGGCGTGCTCGCCGCAGTAGGGGCCCTCCGAGGCCCTGCGGCCGCAGAAGGTGAATTCGTCGCTGGACGGGTCACCGATGGGCCACTTGCACATGTGGGCACCCAGGGTGAGGACGGTTGCGACGCCGGGTGCCTCGTCTATGTATCGGACGGGGGGCTGCGGGGCCGTGGCCGCTGTCGTCATGGGCGGCTGCGCGATCCGACGCGGCGCGGCCGGGGCGGCGGCCGGACGCGCGGGGCGCGGGGCCTTGAAGACCGGACGCGCGGGCTTCGACGGGGCGGCACGCCCCGAGAGGCCCAGCCGGTGCACCTTGCCGATCACGGCATTGCGGGTCACCCCGCCCAGCTGCTTTGCGATCTGGCTGGCGGACAAACCGTCCTGCCAGAGTTTCTTCAGCAGTTCGACACGTTCATCGGTCCAACCCATGGTTCGCTCCACCATCCTGTCCGGGTCTCGCGCCAAGCGCCGCCGGGATCAATATCTTGTTCCGGAGCCTTCGCCCAACCGCCTCCGTCCACCACATATCGTAACGCGGACTGACAAGACCACAACCGGCGCCACAGCGTCCATCCACAGAAACAATATATAGATTTCCCGGCGATGTGGGGGCTGGATCTCGGATGTGGCAGGCGGATCCATTTCTGGAACCGGTGCGGCAGCGTGCCGGCGGGGCCTGTGCGCCCGGGGCGTCCCGTCAAGGGTTGGACTTCCTAAAGGGAGGCGGCAGGGCCCGACGTGACGGCTTGCGTCCTTTGGCGGCCCGGCGCAAACCTGAGCCATGACTGATACCGCGCTTCCCCCGTCCCCACCCGCTCCACCGGAGCCGAGGTCCTACCCCGGCGTGAACTGGGCGGGATTCCGGACCCTCTACCGGCGGGAGATCATGCGCTTCTGGAAGGTGGGCATGCAGACCCTGGCCGCCCCGGTGGTGACCTCGTTGCTCTACATGATGGTCTTCGTCGTGGCGGCGAAGGGGGCAAGCCCGCCGGTCCAGGGCTACGACTACGGTGCCTTTGTCGCGCCGGGCCTGATCATGATGTCGATCCTCAACAATGCCTTCGCCAACTCGTCCTCTTCCCTGCTGCAGGCGAAGATGAACGGTCTGATCGGCGATTTCCTGACTCCGCCCCTGAGCCCCATCGAGCATGTGGCGGCCTTCGGCCTGGGTGCCGCGACCCGGGGGGTGTTGGTCGGCGCTGTCACGGCGGCCGTCGTCGCCCCCTTCGCCCACCTGCCGGTGAGCCACCCCTGGGCCATCCTCTATTTTGGCCTGGGCGCCGCCCTGATCCTCGGTCTGCTGGGCGTCATGGGCGGCCTGTGGAGCGAGAAGTTCGACAACATGGCCGTGGTGACCAACTTCATCATCATGCCCCTGACCTTCCTGTCCGGGACCTTCTACCTGGTCGAGCGCCTGCCGGAGCCCTTCCGGACGTTCAGCCACTTCAACCCCTTCTTCTACCTGATCGACGGGTTCCGATACGGATTCCTGGGGTCGGCCGAGGGCTCGGTCCTGGCGGGCGTGGTGATGACGGCCGGACTGGTCGTGGCCCTGGCCAGCGCCTGCCTGTGGATGTTTGACACCGGCTACAAGATCAAGAGCTGAGCCCCGCGAACGTTGACATTCCGGGCCTTCCGACGGAGAGGTTCAAACCTTCCAGTCCCCGTCGCCCTGCGGCGGGGACCCTACGTTTTGGAGGGTTCCCGATCGTGACCCAGAAGACGCAGCCCGAGGGCCTCAACGTTCCCGCCGATCACCTGATGGGCGTGTACAACCGCACGCCCCTGGCGTTCGAGCGAGGCGAGGGCGTGCGTCTCTACACGACCGACGGTGAAGCCTACCTGGACGCCCTGGCGGGGATCGCCGTCAACGCCCTGGGGCACTCCCACCCCAAGCTGATCGCGGCCCTCAAGGCCCAGGCGGACAAGCTCTGGCACGTGTCGAACATCTTCACGATTCCCGAGCAGGCGAAGCTGGCCTCGGCCCTGACCGATGCGACCTTCGCCGACGTGGTCTTTTTCACCAATTCGGGGACCGAGGCGGTGGAGTGCGCCATCAAGGCGGCACGCAAGTTCCACTGGGCCCGGGGCCAGGAGGAGCGGATCGACATCATCGGCTTCGACGGCTCGTTCCACGGCCGGACGCTGGCGGCGGTGAACGCCTCGGGCAATTCCAGCTACCTGGAGGGCTTCGGTCCCCGCATGCCGGGCTTCCTCCAGCTGGAATTCGGCGACCACGAGGCCCTGAAGGCGGCCCTCGCCTCGCCGACGACCGCGGCGGTGATCCTGGAGCCCGTGCAGGGCGAGGGCGGCGCCCGGGCCGTTCCCGACTCCTGCCTGCGTGAACTGCGCGCCCTGTGCGACCAGTACGGCGTGCTGATGATCCTCGACGAGGTCCAGTGCGGCTTCTCCCGCACGGGCAAGCTCTTCGCTCATGAGTGGGCCGGGATCGAGCCCGACATCATGGCCGTGGCCAAGGCCCTGGGCGGCGGCTTCCCTATCGGGGCCTGCCTGGCCACCGCCCGGGCGGCCGCAGGGATGACGCCCGGCTCCCATGGCTCGACCTACGGCGGCAACCCCCTGGCCATGGCGGTGGGTCTGGCGGCGGTGCAGGAGCTGTGCTCGCCGGCCCTGCTGGACCACGTGGCCAAGGTCTCCGGCTATTTCACCCAGCAGCTGGAGGGCCTGCAGGCGCGCAACCCGGACGTGGTCGAGGAGATCCGCGGCCGGGGCCTGCTGATCGGCCTGAAGCTCAAAACTCCCAACCGCGAATTCATGCAGCACGCCCGGGACGAGAGGCTGCTCATCGCTGGCGGCGGCGACAACTGCGTGCGGCTCCTGCCGCCCCTGGTCATCTCGGTCGACGAGGTGCGCGAGGTGGTCGAGAAGCTCGAACGGGCCTGCGCCCGCGCCCGCGGCGCCTGAGGCGTTTCGCCATGCCGCCCGAGGAGGGAGCCATGAACCCCGCCGTCCGTCACTTCCTGGACCTGTGGTCCCTGGAGGCGACGACCCTTCGCCGGATTCTTGACGACGCGGCGGCCCGCAAGACCGCCCGCGCCGGCTGGACCCAGGGGCGCGTCGACGCGGACGCACCCGCTCGTGAGCGCACCCTGGCCATGATCTTCGAGAAGAACTCGACGCGGACGCGGTTTTCGTTCGATGCGGCCATGCGCCAGCTGGGCGGTGACGTGATCATCTCCACGGCTGCCGACATGCAGCTGGGCCGGGGCGAGACCATCGCCGACACCGCCCGGGTCCTGTCCCGAATGGTCGACGCCGTCATGCTGAGGTCGAACCGCCATACCGACCTCGAGGACCTGGCCGCCCACTGCGCCGTGCCGGTCATCAACGGCCTGTCGGATACCGGCCATCCCTGCCAGATCCTAGCAGACCTCATGACCTTCGAGGCCCATCGCGGCCCGGTCGCGGGGCGGACCCTGGCCTGGGTGGGCGACGGCAACAATGTCTGCGCCAGCTTCATCCACGCCGCGCCCCTGCTGGGCTTCCGGCTGAACATCGCCTGCCCGAAGGGCTATGCGCCTGACCCGGCAGACCTGGCGCGCGCGGCGTCCCTGCAGGGCCAGGTCTCGGTCACCCGGGACCCCCGGGAGGCGGTCGCCGGTGCCGACTGCGTGATCACCGACACCTGGGTCTCCATGGGAGACTCCGACAAGGCCGAGCGCATGGCGGCCCTGGCGCCCTTCCAGGTGGACGAGGCCCTCATGGACCTGGCCCACCGCGAGGCGGTCTTCCTGCACTGCCTGCCCGCACACCGGGAGGAAGAGGTGACCTCCGCCGTGATTGACGGACCCCGATCGCGGATCTGGGAAGAGGCCGAGAACCGGATCCACGCGCAGAAGTCCGTCCTGGCCTGGTGCTTCGGCGCGATATGAGCGGCGGGGTCTCCCTGGAAGTGGTCGACGAGGACCGGGTCTTTCCCTTCCAGATCGAGGGCGAGGCGGTGCGCGGCCGGCTCGTGCGCCTGGGCGCTGCGGTGGACGAGATCCTCTCGGCTCACAACTATCCGGACCCGGTGGCCAACCTGCTGGGCGAGACCTGCGCCCTGGCCGCCCTGGTGGGCTCGAACCTGAAGTTCGAGGGCCGGCTGATCGTCCAGGCCCAGGGGAACGGGCCGGTCCGCTACGTGGTCTGCGACTATGATACGGTCGGGACCCTGCGTGGCTATTGCCGGTTCGATCCCGAGGAAATCGCCACCCTTACCGCGGGCTTCCAGCGCCCCGGTGCCCGGACCCTGCTGGGCGATGGCCTCTTCATGATGACGGTGGACCAGGGCCCCGACATGGACCGCTATCAGGGGGTGACGGCCATCGAGGGCGAGACCCTGGCCCTCTGCGCCGAGCAATACTTCGCCCAGTCCGAGCAGACCCCTACGCGGATCCGGCTGGCGGTGGGACAGGCCGTCTCCGGGGACGGGCCCCAGTGGCGGGCCGGCGGCGTCCTGATCCAGAACATCGCCGGCGACGACGCCCGGGGCTCCACCGAAGAGCCCTGGCGGCGCACCGAGGCCCTGTTCGAGACCCTCGGCGAGGACGAACTCATCGACCCCCTCCTGCCAGCAGGCGAGCTCCTGTTCCGCCTCTTCCACGAGGACGGCGTGCGGGTCTTCGACCCCCAGGCGCTCAAGGCCGCCTGCCGCTGCTCCCAGGCCCGGATCCTCGGCCTTCTGGCCTCGTTCAGCGCAGAGGAGCGCCAGGACATGGTGGAGGCTGACGGACGTATCCGGGTGTCCTGCGAGTTCTGCTCGCGGGTCTACGAGGCCCTGCCTTCGGACCTGGACGACGCCAGCGCCTGATCTGGGGTGGCCGGTTCCCACCCGCGGATTTCGGCGCCATTCTGCCTTCCCAAGGAACGGGAGGACGCCATGACCTTGAACACCAAGCTCTGTGACCTTCTCGGGGTGAAGCATCCCGTCATGCTGGCCGGCATGGGCGGGGTCTCCTACGCCGAGCTCGCCGCCGCTGTGACCAACGCGGGCGGCTATGGCGTTCTGGGCATGGCCGGCCAGGGGCCGGACTTCATCCGCGACCAGATGCGGAAGGTGCGCAGCCTGACCGACGGCCCCTTTGGCGTCGACCTCCTGGCCGCCTCGCCGGAGAGCCTGACTGCCGCTGTCGACGTGATCATAGAGGAGGGCGCGTCATCCTTCGTGGCGGGCCTGGGCGTGCCCATGCCGATCATGGAGAAGCTCAAGACGGCGGGCCTCAAGGTCATGGTGGTCTGCGGCGCAGTGAAGCACGCGATCAAGGCCGAGCAGGCGGGCTGCGATGCGGTCATCTGCCAGGGTGGCGAGGGCGGCGGGCACACCGGCCTGGTCGGCGGCTTGCCCCTGATCGCCCAGGCGGTGGAGGCGGTGAAGATCCCTGTGGTCGGGGCTGGCGGCATCTATGACGGCCGGGGCCTGGCCGCCGTGCTGGGCCTGGGCGCGGTGGGGGTCTGGGTTGGCACCCGCTTCATCGCCTCGCCCGAGGCCCACGCCGGCGACCTCTACCGGCAGACCATCGTGGACTCCGCTGACGAGGACACCATCCGTACCCGCTGCTACTCGGGCAAGCCCATGCGGGTGCGCAAGAACCCCTATGTCGACGACTGGGAGGGCCGTCCGGCGGACATCCAGCCCTTCCCCATGCAGGCCATGCTCTCCAGCCGGGCCGGGGTCATGGGCGGAATCGGCGGCCAGATCGAAGGGCTTGACCCCGACCGCTCCTGCTTCGCCATGGGCCAGTCGGCCGGCGGGATCCACGAGGTCCTTCCGGCGGCGGAGATCGTCGCGCGCCTGGTCTCCGGTGCCGAGGCCGCCATCGACCGGCTGTCGGCCCTCCGGGCCACGCAGGTGACGGCGTGAGCGGGCGGCTGGACGGACGAGTCGCCCTGGTCACCGGCGGTGGCTCGGGAATCGGCGCAGCGGCCTGCCGGGCCCTGGCGAAGGAAGGCGCCGCCGTGGCGGTGACGGACCTGTCGCCCGAGGCAGCCCTTTCGGTGGCCGACTCCATCCAGGCGGCGGGCGGCAGGGCGAAGGCCTTCACCCACGATGTCACCCTGCCGGAAGACTGGGAACGCGTGGTCGGAGAGGTCGAAGCCGCCTTCGGGCGTCTGGACATCCTGGTGAACAACGCCGGCATGACCACCTTGGGCAATGAGCTGATGAGCCACAGCCTCGAGAACTGGCGAAAGACCCTGGCGGTCAACCTGGACGGGGTGTTCTACGGCCACCGCTACGCTGGCCCCCTGATCCTGAAGGGCGGCCGCGGCGGCTCGGTGATCAATATCTCTTCCATCATGGGCAAGGTCGCCACCCCCGGGGCGGCGGCCTACTGCGCTTCCAAGGGGGCGGTGCTGATGCTCACCAAGGCTGCGGCCCTGGAGTGGGCACCCCTCGGCATCCGGGTGAACTCGGTACACCCCGGCTATGTGGAAACGCCCCTGGTCCACAACATCCTGCGCGAGGTGGAGAACGGCAACGCGGTGCGCGAGACCCTGGTCCAGCAGCACGCCCTGGGCCGGCTGGCCGAACCCGTCGAGATCGCCAACGCCATCGTCTTCCTGGCCTCCGACGAGTCGAGCTTCATGACCGGCTCGGAGATGGTCGTGGATGGGGGCTACACGGCCCGCTAGGCTGTCTGCGCCTTACGGAAGGGCTGGCGCTTCCACTGGACGAGGGAGCGCCAGATCCATTCGAGGGGGCCGTAGCGGAAGTGGGCCAGCCAGGGTCGGCTCCACAGGAGGATCAAGGCCCAGACGCCGGCCACCACTCCGAGCAGCTCGAACCGTGACAGATGGCCGTAGAGGCCCAGGCCATAGCCGCAGAAGACCAGGCTCGTGATCACCGAGGTCATCAGGTAGTTGGTGAAGGCCATGCGGCCCGCCGCCTCCAGCCGTGAGACGAGGCCCTGGAAGAGGCCCGCGCGGACGATCAGCAGCAGGGCCGAGGCGTGAGCCAGGGCGATGAAGGGCCGGGTAAGGGACTGCCAGACCTCCATCTCGTGCACCCGTAGAGGCTCGAAGCCCGACTGGTGCATCAGCCAGGCCAGCATGGCGGTGAAGGGCACGGCGCAGGCGTAGCCGAAAAAGATCAGCATCCCGTAGGCGCGTGTCGGCCACCCGAGCGAGAAGAATC
>CAIWHQ010000326.1 GCA_903912465.1 uncultured Alphaproteobacteria bacterium
CAATCCCGGCGTCGCCTTCGGGCCGGTCAGCCGGTTCGGAACCCTGGAGCTGACGGTGCCCCGCCGCACCCGGGCCCTGGCCGAGATCCTGCTCGAGCCCGGCGGCACACCCAGCGACCGCACCCTGGCCCAGAGGCTGGTGCGGCGGGCCGAGAGCGAGGCCGAGGCCGAGACCGGCCGGGTCGTGAAGATCCAGGCCGCCCCGGCGGTCGCCAGGCTGGCCTGGCCCCTCGTCGACCGCCTTGCCGAGCGGATGGGTGCCCGCTTTGAACGTGGGGTCGAGGCCGACTGGCCCCGGGACCGCTTCGAGATCAGTGTCCCCTGAGGGTTCCGCCGTGACGACTGCCTGTCCCATCTGCAAGATGCCTGCTGAGCCGAAGTACCGGCCCTTCTGCTCGTCCCGCTGCGCCCATGTGGACCTGCAGCGCTGGCTGTCGGGAAGCTATGTCCTGCCGGGGGACGAGCTTGATGACGAGGGCCTCGGAAGGGACCCGGAAACCTGACCCGGCCTCGCTGGACACGGCGCGGGGCCTCTTCTATAGAACCGCCTCCGACCCGCGAGGCGTCGCGCCTGGGTAGCTCAGTTGGTAGAGCAGCGGATTGAAAATCCGCGTGTCGCTGGTTCGATTCCGGCCCCAGGCACCACTTCCCTCATCTCCCGAGTAACCGGATCTCCCGAAAATCCGTGGCGGAAGGTCTGCGTAGGTCGCGACTTCAGCCACCTTGCCTGATCGAAGTCGGACTTGCCGCAGGACGTGCGGTCGTATCGTACGATGAGCAGGGACCTCCGCCCGGTCTCGGGAAGGACCTTCGCGAGTGGCTCTGTGCTCAGCATTGGCCAGGGTGGCCGGGCCCGGCGCCTTTCCGGCGCCGCTCATGTCGGCGAAGCGGATCTCTCCGGCCTGAGCCAGTTCAGCAGGAACCGGAGCTGCTTGCGCACCCGGTGGCCTGACCGCCCATACGCTGCATTTCGTCCTGGTCACGCTGGCGACGGGCTTCCCAGTCCTCTGGCGTGGCGCAGATCTTGCGCTTGAAGTGTGAGCCGATCTGCTGGGCCTCCTGGCAGACCATCTTTGGCTTCGCCTTCTCGACCGGGGCGGCGGCCTGGGCCTTGGGCGCCCCCGGAATCTGAGCCGAAGGGGTCTCCGGCGGGGCGGCAGGCGGCGGGGCCGCCGCCGCTGCGGCGAGCGTGAGGGCCACGAATCCTGCCGAAACGGCGGCGAGCCTGCGAATGTGTGCCATGCTGGAATCCTCCTAGGGCGATTGTGGACCCTCTTGGTCCAGGCTGCAAATCCGGGGCCTCGATCCTCGCCCGGCACCCGAAAGTCGGACGACGGGCTTGGAATCCGGTCGGCGGACGCCTCGGCGGCCCTATTCCGCTTGACCCGCGAAAAAGGGATTGCCAAAGGACACCTGCCGCAAGTCTAACTTGTCGGTAAGGTGCTGGAGGTCGCTTGGCCGAAAGCGCCGCGCCCGAAGTCAAGACGAGGTCGGGGCTCCCAGGGGTCCGGGTCGCCGTCAAGGGTCGGGGTAGCGAAAGCGGCTCTATCGCTGTCGTCCTGGACAGTCCGGTTGATCCGGAGGGTTCCAGGGGGGCGGAGGTGGGCCATTCATTTGGGGTAGAGACGCTCTCGCGTGGCGACCCTTAGGTCCAAACGTGCTAGACCAACCAGGAACTGGCGACAAATGATCGACAACAAATTCAAGACTCCTTTCATCGCTCTCATTGGCGCTGTGGCGCTGATGGTGAGTGCCCCGGCCTTCGCGCAGGCGCCCGCGCCCGCCACCGAGGCCGCCGCATCGGCCGCTGTGGCTACCGCTGACGCTGCCGCTCCCGCCCTAACCCCAGCCGTGCCCGTCGCGGCTGCTGAATCGGCTGACCCGCCGCAGATGGAAAATGCCGGCAAGCTCACCGTCATGGGCATGTTCGGCAGCGCCACCCTCGTCGTGAAGGCGGTGATGATCGGCCTGATCCTCGCCTCGATCGTCTCCTGGTTCCTGCTTGTGACCAAGATGATCGAGTTCAACAGCATGGAGAGGGCCTCCAATGGCTTCATGGAAGCCTTCCGCGGTGCCAAGAACTATTCGGAGGCAGGTCGTATTGCCCTCTCCGAGGACTTCGCAGGTAATCCGCTGGCCGACATGGCCGCTGCGGCCGTCCAGGAAGTCGAACTTTCCCGCCAAGCCGGCCTCAACATCTCCGGCGAACACCGGGAAACCACCCTTCATCGGGCGGAAAACGCTGTTAACGCGGTGCAGGCGACCCTCGGTAAGCGCCTGTCCTCGGGAATGCAGTTCCTGGCCTCGGTCGGTTCGGGCGGTCCGTTCATCGGCCTGTTCGGTACCGTTTACGGGATCATGAACTCGTTCATCGGCATCGCGAACACCAACACGACCAACCTGGCCGTCGTGGCGCCCGGCATCGCCGAAGCCCTTCTGGCCACCGGTATCGGTCTGTTCGCGGCTATCCCGGCGGTTATCTTCTACAACTACTTCCAGTCCCGCATTTCGGGCTTTGGCGGTCGGTCGGAATCCTTCGTGGCTGAACTGATGAACAGCCTCTCGCGGCAGCTCGACAAGGGGGCCTGATCCAGATGGGATCCAAACTCTCAGGTTCTGGGGGTGGCAAGTACGCGGTAGAGGCGAACAGCGAGATCAACGTGACTCCCTTCGTGGACATCATGTTGGTTCTCCTGATCATCTTCATGGTGGCGGCGCCCATGGCGGCCGTGAACGTGAAGATCGCCCTGCCGAATGCGGTTGCGAAACCGGCCACAAATCCCCCCAAGCCGGTCTACATCTCGATCCAGCCGGGCGGGCGTCTCTTTATCGGGGACATCGGCACTGACCTGGCTGAACTCGGAAGCACGCTGCGCATCCAACTGGGTGAGAAGCGGAGCCCCGAGAAGGAGCGGATCTATATCCGCGCCGATAAGGACGTGATGTATGGCGACTTCATGGGTGTCATGAACTCGCTCCAGGACAACGGCTTCTACAGCGTGGCCCTCGTCGGCGAAGACAAGAAGGACTGAGGGGCGGAGCATGGCTGAAGATATCACCCACCCCATCCACAACCCCTTCGACGTCCCACCGCCGAAGCGTGGCAAGGGTTTCCTGATCGCTGGCCTTATGGCCGTGCTTCTCCACGTCATCCTCGGCGTGGTGCTCTGGAAGCAGCGGTTCGAAATGACGGTCAGGGAATACTCCGACGACGTGACGGATGTGGCGATCATCAAGCCGATGGCCCCGCCGCCGCCGCCGCCGCCGCCGCCGCCCAACACGCCGCCGCCGCCGCCGCCCAAGCTGCAGCCGCGTCCGCCTGTTGCGGTGCCCAACGCCCCGACGATCCCGCCCCTGCCGGTTCCCCCGGTCGAGAAGCGGATCGAGGAGCCCAAGCCGCCTGCGCCGGCTCCCGAGCCGCCGCGGCCGTCGGTGATCACCAACCCGGACTGGGCCCGCAAGCCCTCCGGCGAGGACATCGCCCGCTACTATCCTGACCGTGCCCTGCGCATGGAAGTGGAAGGTAGGGCGACGCTGAGCTGCAAGGTGTCTGCCAAGGGCACCCTTGAGGGCTGTTCGGTTGTCTCCGAGGACCCTGCTGATCAGGACTTCGGTTCGGCCGCCTTGCGCCTGAGCAAGCTCTTCAAGATGCGCCCCCAGACCAAGGATGGCGCACCTGTCGACGGCGGTACGGTCCGGATCCCCCTGAGCTTCCGTCTCCCCAAGGAGTGATCTCAGAGGAAACCAGGTTCAGAGCCCCGGGGGTCCGCCTCCGGGGCTCTTTTCTTTTGGGTACGCCGCCGCTTGATCGACGCCCCGGCGACGACTAGAAGCTAGCCTCCGCGATGCGCCGCCTTAGCTCAGTTGGTTAGAGCGCTAGATTGTGGCTCTAGAGGTCCCCCGTTCGAACCGGGGAGGCGGTACCATCGCGAACTCCCAGGCTGGCCCGCGGGGCCAGCCCCGATCCGGCAAGGCCATGACTGAGGACCCTCCCAAGCGCCGCACCCTGAGCCTCAAGCCCGGCGTCCAGGTCACTCGTCCGCTGGGTCCCCAGCCCCTGACTCCGTTGAGGGCGGACAAGCCGGGCCGCCCGCCGCGCGCGCCCCGTCCGGAGAGCCCGCCCAAGACTGTGGAGCGCCCCACCCACGGCTGGAAGTGCAAGCCCTGCGGCGCCTTCTTTGATCCCCCCGCAGAGGGACCGGACGACGAGGTGGTCCGTTGCCCGGACTGCAACGCCCGGATCGGCGTGGCCGGGGACTTCCGGCAGACTCCGCCGCCGGCCCGGCTCCGGGCCCGGCCCATGCGTCACTGACCGCGGCTCGACCGGGACGGGACAGAGGTCTAGTCTGGCCTGAAGCATCCAGTCGAGGTCCGCCATGCCCCTCCGTCGACAGCCCCCGGTCCTGACGACCCTCCGTGAGACGAACCACCCCTACATGACCGGCGCCTGGACCCCTCTCGGGGAAGAGGTGGACCTGCCGGACCCGGAAGTCATCGAGGGTCGCATCCCCGAGGACATCGAAGGCGTCTATCTGCGCAATACCGAGAACCCGGTCCATCAGCCCCTGGGACGCTATCACCCGTTTGACGGCGATGGGATGATCCACCGGATGGTCTTCCGGGGTGGGCGCGCCAGCTATGCGAACCGATTCGTGCGCACCCGCGGCTTCCAGGCCGAGCAGGAGGCCGGCGGTGCCCTCTGGGGCGGACTGGCCGATCCCATCCAGCTGGCCAGGCGGCCGGGCTTCGGTGCCCATGGTTCCCTGAAGGACTCCTCTTCGACCGACATCCTGGTCCATGCCGGGAGCGCCCTTTCGACCTTCTATCAGTGCGGTGAGGGCTATCGGCTGGATCCCATCACCCTTGAGACCCTGGGCGTTGAGGGCTGGACCCCCATCGACGGGATTTCCGCCCATCCCAAGGTGGACGAGCGAACCGGCGAACTGATGTTCTTCAACTACTCCAAGCATGCGCCCTACCTGCATTACGGGCTGGTCGGTGCAGACAACCGGTTGAAGGTCCTGCAGGCCATCGATCTCCCCGGGCCGCGCCTGCCTCACGACATGGCCTTCACCGAGCGCTTCGTGATCCTGAACGACCTGCCGGTGTTCTGGGACGCCGACCTCCTGGCGCGGGGCATTCACGCTGTCCGCCTGCACGAGGGCCTGCCCAGCCGGTTCGCCATCCTGCCCCGGGAAGGCGGGGAGCCGCGTTGGTTCGAGGCGGCACCCACCTATGTCCTTCACTGGCTGAACGCCTACGAGGATGGCGACGAGGTGGTCCTGGACGGCTATTTCCAGGACGAGCCCATGCCCCAGCCCCGGGCCGACGCGCCCCCCGGCTTCGGCCATATGATGGCCTATCTGGACGAGATGAGCTTCCGTCCGCACCTTCATCGCTGGCGCTTCAACCTGCGTGACGGTTCAACCCGGGAGGAAAGGCTGGATCCCAGGATCATGGAGTTCGGCATGATCAATGGTCGCCATGCCGGGCGGCGGTATCGCTATGCCTATTCCACACTCCCCGAGCCGGGCTGGTTCCTGTTCAACGGCTTCGTGAAGTCCGACCTCGAGACCGGGGCGACCACGGAGTATCGCCTGCCGCCGGGGGTCTTTGCGAGCGAGGCCCCCTTCGCCCCGAGGCGGGACGCAACTGCCGAGGATGACGGCTACCTGGTCAGTTTCCTGATCGACGAGAACCGGCAGGCCTCCGAGTGCGTCCTGCTGGACGCCCGGCGGATCGAGGACGGACCGGTCTGCCGGATCGCCCTGCCACACAAGATCTCCAGCGGGACCCACGCCGTCTGGGCGGGTCCGGACATGATCCCCGGCTTCAGCTCACGCGCTTCGGCGGCATGGGAATGAAGCCGGAAGTCCGCGCCACATAGGCGGCATAGTCGGGCTTCTTCCGGCGCATGGGCCCTTCGGTGGTGGGGACGCCGCTCCAGCGGGTCAGCAGGAAGGTCAGCAGGGCCGGACCGACGATGGACAGGGCGCCCAGCAGGCCAGTGTCGGCGGCGATCAGGTAGAGGCCCCACCAGGCGCAGGCGTCGCCGAAATAGTTGGGGTGGCGCGTGTAGCGCCACAGACCCGTGTCGAGCACCTTGCCGGCATTGTCCGGATTGGCCTTGAAGCGCACCAGCTGGGCGTCGCCGATCGTCTCGAAGAGAATGCCCGTGACCGCCAGGGCGGCGCCGGCCCAGGCCAGCGGGCCGAGGCTTGCCGGCCCCGAGGACTGGCCCAGCTGGACCGGCAGGCAGACGATGAACTGCAGGAGCGCCTGGAGGGAGAAGACGTAGATCAGGCTGGCCGTGGCGAAGTCCCAGCCCTTCTGTTCCTTGGCGTCGGCCATCATGCGGGTGTAGCGGCGGTCGGCCCCGTGCTGGCGCCAGCGCCAGAGCAGGTAGATCCCCAGCCGCAGACCCCAGGCCGCGCACAGCAGGGTCAGCAGGACCGCATGCGGGCCGCCCCCCGACTGCAGGTAGGTGGAGACGGCGATCACCACCATGCCTGCGCCCCACCAGCTGTCGATGAAGCTGGGATCCTTCAGGGCGACGGCCACGCGCCAGAGGACCAGGAAGCAGAGGGCTGAAACCCCCGCATTGACCGCCAGAACCCCGCCGATCTCCATATCCGTCCTCCTGACCAAGATGCCTGCCCGCAGGAGAGGGGCCTGGAGGCGCGCCTGTCAATGGAGGGCTGGGTCTGCGGGACTGCGCAGGCGCGGGGGACAGGGGGTTGGGGCCATTGGGGCCGTGTGCTAGCCGAGACCGTCCAAGCTGCCAAAGATGCGGGCCGGGGAGGGAACATGTCGGACAATCTCTATGACCTTCTGGCGTCCCGGTTTCCGTCGGACCGGAGCCGTCCGTGCTTTCTGCAGCCCGGCCTGCCGCCGGTCACCTACGGCGACCTTGAGGATCGCACCGCCCGGGTCGCAAACCTGCTGAGGCGGCGGGGTGCCCTGCCGGGAGAGCGGGTTGCCCTGCAGGTCGAGAAGTCCGTGGACGCCGTGGTGATCTACCTCGCGACCTTGAGGGCCGGCGCGGTCTTCCTTCCCCTGAACGCGGCCTACACCCCTGCAGAAGTGGACTATTTCCTGAAGGACGCCGAGCCAGCTGTCTTCATCCAGGACGCAGCGGCCTTCGTCGCGGAGGCGGCGGGTCTTGATCCCGGCGGTGTCGTCGAGCCCCGGGCGACGTCTGACCTGGCCTCGATCATCTATACCAGCGGCACCACGGGGCGCTCCAAGGGCGCCATGCTGACCCACGGCGCCCTCGCCGCCAATGCCTTGGCCCTGCACGAAGCCTGGGGCTTCTCGCCGGATGACGTGCTGCTGCACGCCCTGCCTATCTTCCATGTCCACGGCCTGTTCGTGGCCCTCCACTGCGCCTTCCTGTCAGGCGGCCCCATGGTCTGGCTCAACCGCTTCGAGGATGCGGCCGTCCTGGAAGGCCTGTCCCGGTCAACGGTCATGATGGGGGTGCCAACC
>CAIWHQ010000327.1 GCA_903912465.1 uncultured Alphaproteobacteria bacterium
AAGCAGAGGGCCGTCTACTACGTCCGGGTGCTCGAGATCCCGACACCCCGCTGGACCAACTACGATGAGGCCAAGTACGGATACCAGATGCCGGCCAATGTGACGCGCGTGCACCAGGAACGCGGCTTCACCTCGCCCATCTGGTATTCACCCGCCTGATCCCTCAACGGAGCCCCTGAGTCCGGCATGTTCCGTCGCCTTCTTCGCGATCCCCTGGTTCATTTCCTGGGGGTAGGGGCCCTGTTGTTCGGGATCTACGCCCTGGTGGGCCCCTCGCGCCCCGGCGGAGACAGTATCGTCATTACGCAAGCGGCAATCGCCGAGATGAGCCGGCAACAGGCGACCCTGGCGGGACGTCCGGTGACGAAGGACGAGCTTGCAGCGCTCATCGAGAGCCGGATCCGGGATGAGGTCTTCTACAGGGAAGGGCTTACGATGGGGCTCGACCGCAACGACCTCGTCATCGAAAGGCGCGTGCGACAGAAATACGAGCTGATCGCCGAGGAAGAGGATTCCGTCGAGCCTTCGGATGCGGACCTGGAAGCCTATCTCAGGGCCCATCCGGAGCGGTTCCGCCAGCCTCCCGATGTGTCCTTCGCCCAGATCATCATCCCCGCGGAGGGCCCCGGCACGATGTCGGCGGAGCGGCTGGCCCTGCTGCGCAAGCGGCTTGAGGCGGGGGCGGATCCCCCGTCGATCGGACAGGCAACGCAACTTCCCCTGCGGGTTGACGACATGCCCCTCGACCTGGTCGCCAGGGCCTTCGGGGGCCCGTTCGCGGAGAGCCTCCTGGCCATCCCCGTCGGCAGTTGGCAGGGGCCGGTGGCGTCCGGCTACGGAGCGCACTTCGTCCGTCTGGACCGCAGAACCCTGAAGCCCACGCCGCGGCTGCAGGATGTGCGCTCCGAGGTCCAGCGTGAGTGGGAGAACGCACGCCGCGAGCGCACCCGGGCGGAGCGGTTCGCCCAACTCAGGAAACAGTATCGGATCGTTGTGGAGACGCCGGCGGGATGATCCGGCTTGCGCTCCTGTTGATCACCTTGCTGTGGGCGGGACCGGCCGCTGCAGACGAGTTCCGCCCCGCCTACCTCCAGTTGGTCCAGAGGGACGCGACCCGGTTTGACGTCCTTTGGAAGGTTCCGGCCCTCGACAGGGATACCCGCCTCAAGCTTCAGCCCGTCTTTCCCGCGGACACCAGGGCGGTCGGTGAGCGCCGTTCGGCCTATATCGGAGGGGCCTCAGTAGATCGGTGGACGATTGAGTCCCCCGGGGGCATGGTCGGCAAGGCGATCGAATTCGAGGGGTTCGCGACCGCCCGCACAGACATCCTCGTTCGACTCGAGCGCCCCGACGGAACCGAACAGCTTGAGCGGCTGAGCCCATCCGATCCGGTATTCAGGGTGTCCTCGAGCCCGGGTCCCTGGGAGGTCCTGGTCAGCTACACCCGCCTGGGTTTCGAGCACATACTCGGCGGGATTGATCACCTGCTCTTCGTCGCCTCCCTCGTCATTCTCATTGGATCGGGGAAGCGCCTGTTTGTGGCGATCACCACCTTCACCCTGGCGCATTCGATCACCCTGGCCCTGGCGACCCTCGGGGTTCTCAATGTGCCGGGGCCCCCGGTCGAGGCGACCATCGCCCTGTCCATTGTCTTCGTCTGCCTGGAAATCCTGAGGATGAGGGATCCGGGCTACGAGAGCCTCGCCACCCGCAGGCCCTGGCTCATCGCCTTCAGCTTCGGCCTGTTGCATGGACTGGGTTTCGCCGGCGCCCTGGCCGAGGTCGGGCTCCCGCAGAACAGCATTCCCCTGGCCCTCCTGGCCTTCAATGTGGGGGTCGAACTGGGTCAGCTGGCCTTCGTCGCGGCCTTGCTTGCCGCTGCCGCGGTGTTGCGCAGGGTCGTCAAGGTCCCGGACTCCTGGCTGGTGCACAAGCTTCCGGCCTACGCCATTGGAAGCCTCGCCAGTCTCTGGTTTTTTGAGCGCCTCCTGGCCTTCGGTACCGGCTAGAAGGGCCGTCTTCCAGGACGCGATGAGCGCTGGACATTTCGGCCCTCCGCCGTCCAATCTGTCCGTCAGAAAACACACTCCGGGGAGGAGAACGGATGGGACCTGGCGCAGAGACCGGCGGCGCGGCTGGCAATGGCGTGGAAACGGCGACCCGGGGCGCCTACGCCTTCCTGGTCTTCATGATGGTGCTGAACGTCCTGAACATCCTGGACCGCCAGCTGCTGCCGACCTTTGGACCGGAGATCAAGGCGGACCTGGGCCTGTCGAACGGCCAGTTCGGCCTGCTCACCGGCATCATGTTCACCCTTCTGTACGGGATCCTCAGCCCCTTCATGGGCCTGATGGCGGACGCCGTGCACCGGCCGCGCTTCGCAGCCTTCGGCGTGGGGCTCTGGAGCCTGCTGACCGCCGCCTCAGGACTGGCCAAGGGATTCGCCTCCCTGGCCGTGCCGCGCGTCCTGATCGGGGTAGGGGAGTCGACCCTCACGCCCACCGCCCTGTCGATGATTGCCGACCGGTTCCCGTCCCGCCAGTTGGGCTTTGCGTCGGGCTTTTACTATGCCGGCGTACCCCTGGGCTCGGGGCTGGCCTACCTCGTGGCAGCGTCCCTCGGGCCGGTCATCGGCTGGCGTAACTGCTTCCTGCTGATTGGGGCCCTGGGCCTCATCCTGGCCCTGTGGCTGGCCACCTTCCGCGAGACCCGGCCGCCGTCGCCGCACGCCGGGGAGGGCGCGCTGAAGGCTGTGAAGGGCATGCTGGGCCTCCTGCCCGAGCTGAGGGCCGCGCTGAAGCGCTCGCCGGCCCTGCTCCTGACCATCCTGGGCGGCATCGGCGTGCACCTGGCCGTGGGCGCGGCCCAGTTCGACACGATCTGGTGGAAGGAGGAGCTGAAGCTCGAGACGGGCCCGCTCTTCCTCAAGGTCGCCCTGATGTACGCCACCGTCGGCGTGGCCGGAAACATCATTGGCGGTGCCCTGGGCGACTGGTGGCTGAAGAAGACCGGCCAGGGCCGCTCCATGCTGATCGTTGTGATCCTGATCGCCATGGCGCCCCTGCAGTTCCTCTACCGCCTGACCGACCATGACGGCCTGATCTTCTGGCTCGGCATTGGCTCGGGCATCTTCCAGCTGGCGGCCATGTACGGCGGCGCCTACTCCACCATTCAGGAGCTGGCGCCCGCCAAGGTCCGGGCCTCGGCCGTCGCCCTGTTCATCCTGGGCGTCAACGTCCTGGGCCTGGGGGTCTCGACCACCATCGGCGGCTTCATGGTCGACGCCTTCGCCGCTGCGGGACGGGCCCGGCCGATCACGGACATGATGCTGGTGATGACCGCCGCCTCCCTGTTGGCGGTTCCCGCCTTCTATGTGGCGGCGCGCCGGTTCTCGGCGGACCGCGACGCCCTCTGGCGCTACGAGCGGGGTGAGGGGTCCTGAGCGCGCAGGCAGGGCGGCCTGGGGACTGGACGGCGCGCCTCGCAGGGGCCATTCAGGCCCCATGAGCGGCGGTCTCTTCATCACCTTTGAAGGCGGCGAGGGCGTGGGCAAGTCCACCCAGGTCCG
>CAIWHQ010000328.1 GCA_903912465.1 uncultured Alphaproteobacteria bacterium
AGGTCGCCGCCCGGCTGGAGGCCGGAGTTGCGGAACTGCTCGATCAGGTAGGCCACGGTCTTGCGCTCGCCCTCGGTGTCGGGGCCCCGGCCCTCGAAGGCGTCGGAGGAGAGGGTCTTGACGTGGCCGGTCAGCCGGGCCGGGTCCAGGTCGGCGGCCCAGGCGGGCGCCGTCAGGGCGGGGGCGGACAGGAGCAGGGCCGACAGGCCGGCCAGGAGGGTGCGCTTGAGGGTCATTCGGGTCCCCGGAGAGGAAAGGCTGAACCTTTGATTACCGCCGCTCGCCGGCTTCCGCCAGCGGCACCGGATCAGAACTCGCCGCGCAGCACCCGGGCGAAGAGTTCCGGGTCCACATTGCCCCCCGACAGGACCAGGCCCACGCAGGCGCCGGGCGTCGCCTCGGGGACCTTGCCGGCCAGCAGGGCCGCCAGGCCCACCGCACCCCCTGGCTCGACCACCAGCTTCAGGGTGGAAAAGGCCAGCCGCAGGGCCCCGGCCACCTCGGCGTCGCTTACCGTCACGATGGCCGCGAGCCTTTCCCTCAGGATCGGAAAGGTCAGCTCCCCCGTCGACGGGGTCTCCAGGGAATCGCAGAGGGTCCGCACGCTGGGCACCGCCGTCTCGCGCCGGCCGCTGGCCAGGGACCGGCGGGCGTCGTCGTAGAGCTCGGGCTCGACCCCCACGACCCGGGTCCGGGGCGACAGGGTCTGCACCGCCAGGGCCACGCCCGCCATCAGGCCGCCGCCGCCCACCGGGCCAATGACCAGGTCCAGCTCCGCCCCGAGGGCCTGCGCCTGCCGGGCCAGCTCCAGCCCCGCCGTGCCCTGCCCGGCGATGATGTCGGCATCGTCATAGGCCGGCACGATGATCGCCCCCCTCTCCCCCGCCAGCCGGGCTGCAATCGCCTCCCGGCTCTCGGTCATGCGGTCGTAGAAGACCACCTCGGCGCCATAGCCCCGAGTCGCCTCGACCTTCACCGCTGGAGCGTCAGCGGGCATGACGATCACCGCCGGCATGTCCAGCAGCCGGGCCGCCAGGGCCACCCCCTGCGCGTGGTTGCCGGAGGAGAAGGCCACCACCCCGCGCGGACGGTCGCCTGGGGCGATTCGCGACAGGCGGTTGAAGGCGCCCCGGAACTTGAAGGCCCCGACCCTCTGCAGGATCTCCGGCTTGATCAGCACCCTCAGGCCCAGCCTGTCGTTCAGGGCCGGGCTCTCGATCAGGGGCGTGACCACGGCCTGGCCGGCCAGCCGCCCGGCGGCGGCCTCGATGTCGGCGAAGGCGACGGCGCTCACCGGGCGAACACCCTGGCATCGTCGGCGAAGGCCTTGAACTCCAGGGCATTGCCGGAGGGGTCGAGGAAGAACAGCGTCGCCTGCTCGCCCGGCTGGCCCTGGAAGCGCACCTGGGGCGGGATGATGAAGTCGACCCCCGCCGCCTCAAGCCGGTCGGCCAGGGTCCGCCAGGCGGCCAGGTCCAGGATCACGCCGAAGTGCCGGACGGGCACGTTCTCGCCGTCCACGGGATTGGTCGCCACGCTCTCCGGCGCCGGCGCCAGGTGGGCGACGATCTGATGGCCGTGGAAGTCGAAGTCCACCCACTCCGGGCTCGACCGCCCCTCCGCGCAGCCCAGCAGGCCGCCGTAGAAGGCGCGGGCCTCTTCGAGGTCGCGGACGGGGAAGGCGAGGTGGAAGCGCGGTCTGTCCATGCGCCCGTTTCTAGCGCCGCCGGGACGACGGCTCCAGACCGAAAACCCTTGACGACGGCGCGGCCCGATTGTCTATCCCCATCGGACCGGAAAACAGGCACAGCTGCGCCTTTCCGGGCCGCGACAATCCAGAACCTCCCCCCGCCGAGCGTCTGTCGAAGGGCGGGGACGGAGCCGCCGGCAGGCTGCGGACGCATACCTGACAGGATCACATCATGGGCAACGTCACCGTCATCGGCGGCCAGTGGGGCGACGAGGGCAAGGGCAAGGTCATCGACTGGCTGGCCGACCGGGCCGACGTCGTCGTCCGCTTCCAGGGCGGCAACAATGCCGGCCACACCATCGTGGTGGGCGACAAGACCTACAAGCTGTCCCTGCTTCCCTCCGGGGTGGTGCAGGGCAAGCTCAGCATCATCGGCAACGGCGTGGTTGTGGACCCCTGGTCCCTGATGGACGAGATCGGCCGGGCCCGCGCCCAGGGCCTCACCATCACCCCGGACGTTCTGGTCCTGGCCGACAACGCCACCGTCATCCTGCCCCTGCACCGCGACCTCGACCAGGCCCGGGAGGCCCGGGCCGGCGCCGGCAAGATCGGCACGACGGGACGGGGTATCGGCCCGGCCTACGAGGACAAGGTCGGCCGCCGGGCCATCCGCTTCGCCGACCTCGCCGACCGCGAGGCCCTGGAGACCAAGATCGAGCGCCTGCTGGCCCACCATGGCGCCCTGCGCGCGGGCCTGGGCCTCTCCCCCGTCGCTCCCGACGACATCCTCGCCCAGCTGGCTGAGATCACCCCCCAGGTCGCCCCCTTCGTGAAGCCGGCCTGGCGCATACTGGGTGACCAGATCCGCGCCGGCCGCCGGGTCCTGTTCGAGGGCGCCCAGGCGACCCTGCTGGACGTCGACCACGGCACCTATCCCTACGTGACCAGCTCCAACACCGTCGCCGGACAGGTGGCGGCGGGCTCGGGAGTCGGGCCCCAGGCCGGGGGCTACGTCCTGGGCATCGTCAAGGCCTACACCACAAGGGTGGGCGAGGGCCCCTTCCCCACCGAGCTGCACGACGAGATCGGCGCCCGGCTGGGCGACCGCGGGCACGAGTTCGGCACGGTCACCGGCCGGCCCCGCCGCTGCGGGTGGTTCGACGCGGCCCTGGTCCGCCAGTCCATCCGGGTCGGCGGCGTCGAGGGCATCGTCCTGACCAAGCTGGACGTCCTCGACGGGATCGAGACCCTGAAGATCTGCACCGGCTACACCCTCGACGGCCAGCCCATCGACTACCTTCCCGCCGGCCTGCGCGACCAGGCCCGCCTGGTCCCGGTCTACGAGGAGATCGAGGGCTGGACCGACAGCACCGAGGGCGCCCGCTCCTGGAAGGACCTGCCCGGCGCGGCGGTGAAGTATGTCCGCCGGATCGAGGAGCTGGTCGGCGCCCCCGTGGCCCTCTTGTCCACCAGTCCCCAGCGGGACGACATCATCATGAT
>CAIWHQ010000329.1 GCA_903912465.1 uncultured Alphaproteobacteria bacterium
GAGCCGGGGCGGCTGATGGGGTCCTTCGCCGAGGAGACGGCCCGGGCCCACCAGGTCGGCCGGGAGGCCATGGACGCCTTCGCCATCCGGTCCCTGGAGCGCGCCCTCGCCGCTCAGGCCTCAGGCGCCTTTGACCGCGAGATGGTGGCCGTGGAGGTCGCCGGCCGGAAGGGGACCGAGCGGATCGACCGGGACGAGCAGCCCGGCCGGGCCGATCCCGCCCGCATACCGACCCTGAAGCCGGCCTTCGCCCGGGACGGCGCCATTACGGCGGCCAACGCCAGTTCGATCTCTGACGGGGCGGCGGCCCTGGTCCTGACCCGGGCCTCGGTGGCGGAAAGGCTGGGCCTCAACCCGGTCGCGCGGATCGTCAGCCATGCCGCCCATGCCCAGGTGCCAGCGGAGTTCGCAACAGCGCCTGGACCGGCCATGCGCAGGGCCCTGGAGCGTGCGGGCTGGACCGCCGGTCAGGTGGACCTGTTCGAGGTCAACGAGGCCTTTGCTGTGGTCGCCATGCTGGCCGCCCGGGAACTGGACATCCCGGACGAGAAGCTGAACGTCAACGGCGGGGCCTGCGCCCTCGGGCACCCCATCGGGGCCTCGGGTGCCCGGATCCTCGCCACCCTGGTCTCGGCCCTCCAGGCGAGGGGCAGGCGCCGGGGCCTGGCCAGCCTCTGCATCGGCGGAGGCGAGGCGACGGCCATGGCGGTGGAACTGCTCTGAGCCACTGGCCAGAGGCCCGCAGCAGGACTAGCCTTGACCCCATGACCAGCACCCTTCGCGATACCGGGGCCAGGTTCGAAATGGACGAACAGGGCCTGACCTCCTTCGCCGACTACCGGCGCGCGGGTGACCGCATCATCATCGACCATGTGGAAAGCCCGCCGCCCCTGCGAGGGACGGGCGCCTCGGGCCGGCTGATGGAGGCGCTGTCGGCGGAAATCCGCTCGCGCGGCCTGCAGATCACGCCGGTCTGCGGATATGCAGCGGCCTGGCTGCGCCGGAGCGAGACCTACCGGACGCTCCTCGACTGATCTGCGCCCTCAGCGACGCTTCGGACGCCGCCAGGCTGCGGCGGCCTCGGCCCGGCTCTCGGCGCGGACCTGGCGGGCCGCCTTGCGGGCGCTTCCGCCGTCCTCGCCCCCTTCCGATCCACTGAGCGCGTCCGCCGCGAATTCCAGGTCCAGGAGCTTGAGCCGCTTGATCTCGTCGCGCAGGCGGGCGGCGGTCTCGAACTCCAGATCCCCGGCGGCCTGGCGCATCCGACCCTCAAGGTCCTTCAGCGTCGCCTTGAAGTTATCGCCCAGGAAGGGCTGGGCGCCGTCCTCGGCCACGCCCACCGGCACGGTGACCCGGTCCTTCTCATAGGGGCTGGCGAGGATTTCCTTGATCTGGCTGCGCACACTCTCAGGTGTGACGCCGTGGGCAGTGTTCCAGGCGGTCTGCTTCTCGCGCCGCCTTTGGGTCTCGGCCATGGCCCGCTCCATGGAGCCGGTCACCCGGTCCGCATAGAGGATGACCCGGCCATCGACGTTCCGGGCGGCCCGGCCGATGGTCTGGATCAGGCTGGTCTCAGACCGCAGGAAGCCCTCCTTGTCCGCATCCAGGATCGCGACCAGGCCACACTCCGGGATGTCGAGCCCTTCGCGGAGCAGGTTGATCCCCACCAGGACGTCGAAGGCGCCCAGCCGAAGGTCGCGGATGATCTCTATGCGCTCCATAGTGTCGACGTCCGAGTGCATGTAGCGGACCCTCAGGCCCTGCTCGTGCATGTACTCGGTCAGGTCCTCGGCCATCTTCTTGGTCAGGACGGTGACCAGGGTCCGGTAGCCCTTGACCGCGGTCTGGCGGACCTGGTCGATGACATCGTCCACCTGGGAGAAGCCGTCCTTCGCCACGGGACGTATCTCCACCGGCGGGTCGATCAGTCCCGTGGGGCGGATCACCTGCTCGGCGAAGACACCCCCGGCCTTCTCCATCTCCCAGGGGCCGGGCGTGGCCGAGACGCTGACCGTCGCTGGCCGCATGGCGTCCCACTCCTCGAACTTGAGGGGGCGGTTGTCCATGCAGGAGGGCAGGCGGAAGCCGTAGTCCGCCAGGGTGAACTTGCGACGGAAGTCACCCCGGAACATGGCCCCGATCTGGGGGACGGTCTGGTGGCTCTCGTCCACGAAGAGCAGGGCGTTGTCCGGGATGTACTCGAAGAAGGTGGGCGGCGGCTCGCCAGGCTGGCGGCCGGTCAGGTAGCGGGAATAGTTCTCGATCCCGGCGCAGGAGCCGGTGGCCTGGATCATCTCCAGGTCGAAGGTCGTCCTCTGCTCCAGCCTCTGGGCCTCCAGCAGCTTGCCGTTGGCCACCAGCCAGTCGAGGCGTTCCTTCAGCTCGGCCCGGATGTGGTTCATGGCCTGGTTCAGGGTCGGCCGGGGCGTGACGTAGTGGCTGTTGGCGTAGATCTTCACCGCCGGCAGGTCCGCACTGCGCTTGCCGGTCAGGGGGTCGAACTCGGTGATGGCCTCGATCTCTTCGCCGAACAGGCTGATCCGCCAGGCCCGGTCCTCGTAGTGGGCCGGGAAGATTTCCAGGGTATCGCCCCGGCGGCGGAAGGTTCCGCGTTCGAAGGCCTGGTCATTGCGCCGGTACTGCTGGGCCACGAGGTCGGCCATCAGCTTCTTCTCGTCGACCCGGTCGCCGACCTTCAGGCTGAAGGTCATGGCGGTGTAGGTCTCCACCGAACCAATGCCGTAGATGCAGGAGACCGAGGCCACGACGATCACGTCGTCCCGCTCCAGGATCGCCCGAGTGGCCGAGTGCCGCATGCGGTCGATCTGCTCGTTAATCGAGGAGTCCTTCTCGATGTAGGTGTCGGTCCGCGGCACGTAGGCCTCGGGCTGGTAGTAGTCGTAGTAGGAGACGAAGAACTCCACGGCGTTGTCCGGGAAGAAGCTCCTGAACTCGCTGTAGAGCTGGGCCGCCAGGGTCTTGTTGGGGGCCAGGATCAGGGCCGGACGCTGGGTCGCCTCGATCACCTTGGCCATGGTGAAGGTCTTGCCCGAGCCCGTAACGCCCAGGAGCACCTGGTCGTGCTCCCGCGCCTCCAGGCCGGCGACGAGCTCGGCAATGGCCGTTGGCTGGTCTCCTGCCGGGGCGTAGTCCGAAACGAGGCGGAACGGTCGCCCACCCTCGGACTTCTCCGGCCGGTCAGGCCGGTGCGGCCGCCAGGACATGTCCGTTGCCGCGGCGTCGAAGGCGAAGACCGCCATGGCGTCGCCGACTCCGGGGGCGACTCCGGGAGTGACTCCGGGCGGGGGACTGGAAGGCATGGAGAGAGATTAGGGGGCCGCTGGGGCTGGCGCCAGTCCGCCTGAGCGGAAAGTCAGGGCTACCGGTTCGCCTTCAGGGCGGCGGCGTAGGCTGCGTCGATTTCCTTGAGGGTCATCTCGCCCGCCTTTGCCTTCACGCCGTTGAAGAAAAAGGTCGGGGTGGACTCCACGCTCCGTCCCCCGGCCTTCTCCAGTTCAGCGTCGAGGGCCTGTTGTCCCTTGGGGTCCAACAGGCAGGCGTCGAAGGCCGGGCCGGAAACCCCGCCTTCTTCCGCCGCGGCGATCAGGGCGGACCGGACGTCTCCCGTGCGAAAGGCCTCCTCCTGCCGCCGGAAAAATCCTTCTACGACCTTGTAGTGGCCGCTTGGGCCCGCGCACCGAGCCAGGAGGAAGCCGGCCGCCGCGACGTTCTGGGGATCCGTGAGGAGGGGGCGCAGGACATAGCGCGCCTTGCCAGTGTCGATGTACCGGGCCTTGAGCGTCGGGAAGACATCGTTGGAGAAGCGGGCGCAGTGGCTGCAGCTCAACGAGGCGAACTCCTCGATCAGGACGGGCGCGTCAGGCCGCCCCATGACGAAATCCGAGGATACTGCAGGCGCGCCGGCGGGAGCGGCGTGCGCCGGAGCGCACAGGAAGAGGAGGACGGCGAGGGCGGTGAGGATGCGATGCATGGCGACATCCCGGAACCAGCCGGAGACCGTGCTGTCAAGCCATGTCCGGACCCCTGCGCGGGGGCATCTGTCCACAGGATCTCCATGCTGCAGTGCAATAATGACTTGCGAATCTGTGCCTCTGCGTCCATATCCGGTCTCACATCGCCATTGTCTGACCTCCAACGTGTAGGAGGCGGGCAGGTTGAAACAGGTCGCCAGCAAGCGCAGGGGCCTCGATCGACACAGCTGTCTGGGGGCTCTGACCCTCGCCGCACGGGAAATCACCATTGTTGAAATTGTTTCAGGCGCGCGCCTCCGTGCGTGGAGTCTTGGGTGCCCTCGGCTTTGGGAGCGCATTGGGTCTCTGCCTCGGTCTCCTCTACAGTGCTGGCCTGAACTCCGGCGACGTCCAGGAGGAGCCCAGCGACCGTCTCGAGACCGTTTCCGCGGCGACAACGTCGTGGACAGTGGACGCCACCGCCCCGGTCCTGCGGGTCGACGCCTCTGACCCCAGGCCTGCCAAGCGGCCCGCCGCCGTCGCTGCGGTGACCGAAGGCACCCGGGGCAACCGCGACCTCGATTGCCTCGCCCAGGCTGTCTATTTCGAGGCCCGGGGCGAGAGCCCTGCAGGCCAGGCGGCCGTGGCGCAGGTGGTCCTCAATCGCGTGCGCAAGTCCGGGTTCCCGAAGTCGGTCTGCGGCGTGGTCTTCCAGGGCGCGGCCCGTGGGGTGGGCTGCCAGTTCTCCTTCGCCTGCGATGGTTCCATGAACCGGGGCCGCGAGATCGCCGCCTGGTCCGACGCCCGCCGTATTGCGTCGCGGGCCCTTGCGGGCGCGGCGATGACCGCTGTCGGCGACGCCACACACTTCCACACCATCCACGTCTCACCGGGCTGGAGTGATGAGCTGCTGCGGGTGACCCAGGTCGGCCTGCATATCTTCTACCGGATCGGCCAGCCGTCGCCCCGGACGGCCCTCGCCCAGGCGGCCCCCGAGCCCGTGGCCGAGGTCAGGGTCGCCGAGGCCCGGCTGATTTCCGGACCGCCGTCAGATCCCGTGGAGGTCGTAGAAGGCGCTCCGGCTCCCCTCGCCGAGCCCCAGTCCGAGCCTGCGCCTTCGGCGGCGCAGACGTCCGCTCCGCCCGCAATCTGAGCCCTGTGTCCCCCGCTTGCGGGGTCAGGCGGCGTCCAGTCCGATGTCGAGCCCCGGGGCGGAATGGGTCAGGGCACCAACGCTGATGACCTGAACCCCCGTCTCTGCGATGGACCGCACGGTCTTGAGGTCGACACCCCCCGACGCTTCAAGGGTGACCCGGCCCGCAGTCATGGCGACGGCCTTCCGCAGGTCCGACAGGCTGAAATTGTCGAGCATGATGACATCGGGCGACAGGGGCAGGGCCTCGGCCAGTTGATCCAACCCGTCGACCTCGATCTCGACCTTCACCAAGTGGCCCGCGGCCGCCCGCGCGCGCTCCAGGGCCGGGCGGATGCCGCCGCAGGCGGCGACGTGGTTGTCCTTGATCAGGATGGCGTCATCCAGGCCGAAGCGGTGGTTCACCCCGCCGCCGCAGCGCACGGCGTACTTCTCAAGTTGGCGCAGGCCCGGAGTGGTCTTGCGTGTGTCCGTGATCCGGACCCCCGTTCCGGCGACCGCCTCCACATAGGCCCGGGTCAGGGTCGCGATCCCCGATAGCCGACCCATCAGGTTCAGTCCCGTTCGCTCGGCCGCCAGCACAGCCCTGGCGGGTGCCTCGGCGCGGGCCAGGACCTGCCCGGGGGACAGGGTGTCTCCGTCCCGGGCCAGGGCGTGGAACCCGGTTTCCGGCGCGAGCTCAGCCAGGGCCAGGCGCGCGCAGTCGAGCCCGGCGAGGACCCCGGGCCGGCGGGCCGCCCAGACCACGGACAGGCGCGCCTCGGCGGGGACGCAGGCCTGGCTGGTGACATCGCCGGCCCGGCCCAGGTCCTCAGCCAGGGCGGCGCGGACGATGGGGGCGATGAGGAGGTCGGGAAGGGGCGTGATCATGCGGCCATTCGGGACAGGGTGCCGGCTTCCAAAGTGACAAGGGTCCTGTGGGCTTCCGCGGCCATTGCGGGATAGTCCGAGCGATAATGGGCCCCGCGGCTCTCCCGGCGATCCAGGGCGCAGGCCGCCGTCAGCCGGGCGGCGATCAGGGGCCCTGAAGGCCCGTGGGCCTGGGTCAGGACTTCCGTCAGGTCCAGCAGGCGGGACAGGCCCGCGGCATTACGGATGACGCCGGCCTCCCGGCTCATGGCGATCCGCAGGCGTGACAGGTCCGCGTCAGGCAGGGTTCCAAGGTCCGGCGCGCCGAGGAGGGGACGCCCGGCCAGGGTCCTCCGGGCGGCGGCGCGGCCTGCGCGGATACCGAACACCGCAGCCTCCAGAAGGGAGTTGGACGCCAGGCGATTGGCGCCATGGACCCCGGTGGAAGCGCATTCACCCGCCGCAAACAGGCCGGGGAGGCGAGTGGCTCCGTCGGCGTCGGTCAGGATCCCCCCCATGTGATAGTGGCAGGCGGGCGCCACGGGGATGGGTTCGATCCGGGGGTCGATCCCCGCCTCAAGGCAGGCGGCGTAGACCGTGGGGAAGGCCTCGGGGAAGTGGGCACCCACGGCCTCCCGGGCGTCCAGGAAGGCGCCGCGCCCGGCCTCGCGCTCCGCATGGATCGCCCGGGCGACGATGTCCCGGGGCGCGAGCTCGGCGTCGGGATGCAGGCCGGTCATGAAGCGCCGGCCATCCCGGTTGACCAGGATAGCGCCTTCGCCACGGAGGGCCTCCGTCGCCAGGGGCGCAGGATCCCGGCCCACGTCGAGGGCGGTGGGGTGGAACTGGACGAATTCGGGGTCGGCGATCACGGCCCCGGCGAGGGCCGCCGCGGCCAGGCCTTCGCCGAGGAGGGTCCGCGGGGTCGAGGCGCCGGCGTAGAGGCCACCGATCCCGCCTGTGGCGAGGATCACCGCCGGCGCGCGCAGGGCGCAGGTCTCACCCGCCTTCGCGAGCCGGGCGCCGCACACCCGGCCGGTCGCGTCCTGCAGGAGGCCGCGCAGGCTCCAGCCCTCCCGGACCTCGATGTGGGACGCCATACGGACCTGACGGATCACGGCATCCATGATGGCGCGCCCGGCGGCGTCGCCACCCACCCGGGCCACCCGGGCCTGTCCATGGGCGGCTTCCCGGCTGAGGGCGAAGCCGCCATCCGCGGTGCGGTCGAAGGGCGCGCCCAGGCCCGCAAGCCAGCGGACGGCGGCAGGGCCCTCCGAGGCGAGGAGCCCGGCCCGTCCGGCGTCGACCAGGCCGGCGCCGGCCGCGAGGGTATCGGCGGCGTGCAGGGCGGGCGTGTCAGCGTCAGACAGGGCCGCAGCCATTCCGCCCTGGGCCCAGGCCGAACTGCAGCCGTCACCCAGCGGGGCCGAGGCGAGGACGCACACCCGCCGCGGCGCTGCCGAGAGCGCCGCCGAAAGCCCGGCCAGCCCGGCGCCAATGACCAGGACGCCGTCGAAGTCGATGACGTCCATGGTCAGATCAGCTCCACGTCGACGTGATGGCGGGCGCGGACCAGGTCGTATCGGGCCGGAACGGCGGGGGGCGGAAGGTCGATCATCCTTTGCACGGCGGTGCGGGCGCGGAGGGCCACCTTCGGGTCCACCGTCACCTCGTAGCGGTCCTCCACCAGGGCCTGCAGTATGTTCTCGAGGGTGATCCGCTTCATGTGCGGGCACAGGTTGCAGGGCCGGAGGAACTCGGTGTCGACGGCGTCGGCGGAGACGTTGTCGGCCATGGAGCACTCGGTGATCAGCACCACCTGCCGGGGCTTCCGGGTCAGGACATAGTCGTTCATCGCCGCCGTCGATCCGGCGAAGTCAGCCTCGGCCAGCACTTCGGGCGGGCACTCAGGATGGGCCAGGACTTCGGCACCGGGATGCGCCTCCCGGATCTCGCGGATGTCCTCGGCCGTGAACTGCTCATGGACCTCGCACCGGCCGCGCCAGGCGATGATCCCGATGTCCGTCTGGCGGGCCACATTACGGGCCAGGAATTCGTCAGGGATCATGATCACCCGGTCGACGCCCCACTCCCGGGCCGCCTGCTCCACGACCTGTACGGCATTGGCACTGGTGCAGCAGATGTCCGTCTCGGCCTTCACCTCTGCGGAGGTGTTGACGTAGGTCACCACCGGCAGGCCGGGGTGGCGCTCACGCATGAGCCGGACGTCGGCGGCGGTGATCGAGGACGCCAGGCTGCATCCGGCCCGAAGGTCGGGGATCAGGACCCGCTTGTCGGGGCAGAGGATCTTCGAGGTCTCCGCCATGAAGTGGACCCCCGCCTGGACGATGACGGCGGCGTCGGACCTCGCGGCCTCCCGCGCCAGGCCCAGGCTGTCGCCCACATAGTCGCCGACCCCATGGAAGATCTCCGGGGTCATGTAGTTGTGCGCCAGGATCACCGCATTGCGCTCGCGCTTGATCCGGTTGATCTGCGCGATCATGGGCGCATGCAGCCGCCACTCGATCGGCGTGATGCGCCGGCTCACCTTTTCCCAGATGGCGGCGGTCTCGCGTTCGACCTCGGGGGTGAAGTCGGCCTGGGGGAACCCAGTCATGGCGCTCTCCTTTTGCTCAAAATGAGCATTAGAGGGGTAGCGAGACTGCGGACGGGTCCGACGCCTCCTCCCCTTATGCTCATTCCGAGCATATCTAGGCACGAATATGAGGGTCGCAAGGGGGCTTGGCAAGCTGCGGGTGGGTGCCAGGGGACAAGAGCGCGTGATCATGACGCCGGGTCATGGTAGACGCCAGCCCGTCCCATAGCGGAGGCGTTCCCCTGAAGCTGGCCCGAACATATGCGCTGATCGTCCTTGCCGGTCTGCTTGGCCCGGGTGCGGCCGGGGCCGGGCGTGGCGCTCTGCCTGTCGCTTCGGTCGCTGGTGAGCCGGGCGTGTCCGTCGCCCGCGCCTTTTCCGAGCCCGCGCTCGAGGCGCGCTTCGCCTCCCTGTCTCCGACCCTGAAGGCCCTCGCCGGGATGGGTACCGCCCGCACCCCTGAGGCCTCGCTCAGCCTGACGCCCGGATGGGAGCGGCTGGACCTGGCCTCACCGCCGACCTTCGACCTGAGGGCTCCGGACCCTGTCCAGGCGGCGGACGAGGCCCGGCTCATCAACGCCCTGCGCCCCGTGTCCGGGGCGCCCGTCGCGCCCATGCCGGCCTTCCGACTTGCGGCGGCCCCGGAAGATTCCGCCCGAGCCATCACCTGCCTGTCCCAGGCGGTCTACTACGAGGCAGCGCACGAGCCCGAGGCGGGCAAGGCCGCGGTGGCCCAGGTAGTTCTCAACCGCCTGCGCCACCCGGGATATCCGAAGTCGGTGTGTGGCGTGGTCTACCAGGGCTCGGCCCGGTCCACCGGCTGCCAGTTCACCTTCACCTGCGACGGAGGCCTGGCGCGGGCGCCCGACCCTGTACTCTGGGCGGAGGCGAACCGGATCGCCCGCCGCGCCCTGGCCGGCTACGTGGTTCCTGAGGTTGGGACCGCGACGCACTACCACGCCGACTACGTGGCACCCTACTGGGCCCCCACCCTGGTCAAGCTGACCCAGATCGGCGCTCATATCTTCTACCGCTGGACCGGGCCCTCTGGGCAGCCAGGCGCCTTCTCTGGCCGTTACGCCGGCAGTGAAGCCCGCCTTAGCCCGGCGGTCCTGGGGGGAATCGATCCGCGCACCCAGAGTGGCCTGGAGACCCTGCCGCCCCTTCTGGCACCGCGGACAGTGACCCTGGCCCTGGCTGGCGAGACCCGGACCTACACCGTGGCCGAGACTGACGCCGCAGGGGGCCTGGCGCCGCCGGCCCCCGGTCAGCTGTCCCCCGCCCGGCGCAAGCCCACACCGGAGGAGATCCGCCGGATCAATGCCGCCCTGGCCGAGATGGAGCGGGGGGAAGCGACCCCGAAGGTCCCGGCGATGGTCCCGCCGACCGGCGTTCAGCCCTGATCGGTCGCCGAGAAGGCGTCGGGATAGGCCACCATCAGCGGCGCATCCAGGGCACCCTCTGAAAGGGCGATCCCCATGAAGGCCGGGCTGCCAGAGTAGGGTGCGCTGACCTGCGCCGTCGCGGCGGCCGAGAACCCGAACTTCGGGTAGTACTCGGGGTGTCCGAGCACGAGTACGGCGGCGGCATCAAAGTGCCGGGCGGCATCGAGGCCGCGAAGGGTCAGGGCGGACCCGATGCCCTTCCGCTGGAGATCCGGCCGGACAGCCAGGGGGGCGAGGGCGGCGTAGAGGTTGTGGCTGTCCGCCCAGAGGCGGCTGAACATGATGCTCCCCACCAGGTCCCCATCCTGAAGGGCGACCAACTCGAACATGGCCTCCGCGTCGGCGCGCAGGCGCTCGACGATGCGTCGCTCGGCTGTCCCCCCGAACGCGGCATCAAGAATGTCGGCGATCCCCGGATGGTCCCCGGCGCGGGCGTAGCGGATCTCGAGGGCCATGGCGGGGCCTCCCTGGGGTCAGTCTCCGGCCACCCATTCCACGTCGGCGCCGAGGGCGTTGAGGTTCTCGACGAAGCGGGGATGGGCGCGCTGGATCGGGGCGGCGTTGAGGATGGTCGAGCGTCCTTCGATGCTGGCTGCCAGCATGAAGAGGGCGATGGCGACCCGGATGATATAGGGGCTCTCCACCGTGGCCGGCATCAGGGGCTTGCCGCCATAGGTGATCAGTCGATGCGGGTCGCACAGTACCGAATGGGCGCCGAACTTGCCGATCTCCGAGCTCCAGCCCAGGGCCCCCTCGTAGACCTTGTTCCAGAACATGACCGACCCTTCGGCCCGCACGCCGAGGGCGATGAAGATGGGCAGGAGGTCCGCCGGGACGTAGGGCCAGGGGGCCGCTTCGACCTTGGTGAGGATGTTTGAGGTGAAGGGCTCCTTGACCTTCAGGCCGTTGGGCGCGCGCGCCGTCGACCAGCCGCCCTCGTGCGTCACCTCGACGCCGAACTTGGCGAAGGTGCGGTCGAGAAGGGGGAACTGCTCCACCGAGCCGTTCCGCACCGAGACCTCGCCGCCGGTGATGGCTCCCATCGCCAGGAAGGTGGCCACTTCGTGGAAGTCATCGGCAAAAGTGAATTCGGCACCCGACAGCCGATCGACCCCCTCCACCACGATGCGCGAGCCGCCGACGCCTTCGATGCGGGCCCCCATCCGGGCGAGGAAGGCGCAGAACTCCTGCACATGGGGTTCGCAGGCAGCGTTGGTCAGCTGCGAGCGCCCCGAAGCCGTGGCTGCGCAGAGGATGAAGTTCTCGGTCGTGGTCACCGAGGCGTAGTCGAGCCAGTGGTCCGAGATCCGAAAGCCGGTGGGGGTGGAGATGTGAAGGGCGTCGGGCTCGCGGCGGACCTCGGCCCCGAAGGTCTGGAAGACTGCGATGTGGGGGTCGATTTCCCGGGCGCCCAGGGTGCAGCCCGTTGCATCCTCCTCGATGGTCGCCGCGCCGAACCTGTGGAGCAGGGGCGGGATCAGCATGAGGGTTGAGCGCATGCCCAGGGGCAGGTGCGCCGCCTTGGGATCCAGCCCCTCGCCGTGGCGTACCTTCAGCACACCGGCCTCGAAGTCCATGTCCACGCTCGAGCCGAGGCTGCGGAAGAAATCGAGGATCTTCCGGACGTCGGTGATGTCCGGCACCCGGTGCAGGGTGACCAGCTGGTCGGTCAGGAGGGTGGCGCAGAGCACCGGCAGGACGGCGTTCTTGTTGGCTGCGGGGGTAATCCGGCCGCGCAGGGCCCTGCCGCCATTGACGATCAGGCTGGTCACTGGGCGGCTGCCCGGCTACCGGCGTGGTCTTCCTCGGCGAGCATCCGGACCGCCTCCAGCGCCGCCATGCAGCCCATGCCGGCGGCGGTGACAGCTTGCCGGTAGACGTCATCCGTCACGTCGCCAGCGGCGAACACGCCGCGGATCGCCGTGGAGACCGTTCCCGGTTTCACCTTCAGGTAGCCCGAGGCATTCATCTCAAGTTGGCCGGCAAAGAGGGCCGACGCCGGGGCGTGGCCGATGGCGATGAAGACGCCGTCACAGGGTAGATCCCGGGTCTCGTCGGTCTTGGTCGACTTCAGCCGAACGCCCGTGACGCCCATGGGATCGGTCTGGCCCAGGATCTCGTCGACCTGATGGTCCCAGACCACCTCGACCTTGGGATTGGCGAAGAGGCGTTCCTGCAGGATGGCCTCTGCCCGGAAGCTGTCGCGCCGGTGGACCACCGTCACCTTTGAGGCGAACTTGGTGAGGAACAGGGCCTCTTCGACGGCCGTGTTCCCGCCGCCCACCACCACGACCTCCTTGCCGCGGTAGAAGAAGCCGTCGCAGGTGGCGCAGGCGGAGACGCCAAAGCCCTGGAAGCGCTGTTCGCTTTCCAGTCCCAGCCAGCGGGCCTGGGCGCCTGTGGAGATGATCAGGGTCTCTGCGAGCCAGACCTGCCCGCTGTCGCAGACAAGCCGGAAGGGGCGGGCGGAGAGGTCGGCGCTGACCACGATATCATTGATGATCTCGGTCCCGACGTGCTCGGCCTGGGCCTGCATCTGCTCCATGAGCCAGGGGCCCTGGATGACCTCGGCGAAGCCTGGATAGTTCTCCACGTCGGCGGTGATCGTGAGCTGACCGCCGGGCTGAAGGCCCTGGATCAGCACCGGCTTGAGGAGGGCGCGGGCGGCGTAGACGGCGGCGGTGTAACCGGCAGGACCGGAGCCGACGATCAGGCAGCGGGCGGAGCGGGGCGTGGAGTCAGACATATCGTCCCTTTAGGGCAGATTCCGGCTGCGCGCGACTCCGGCTGCAAGGCTTGCGAAACGCGGGACTTCGGGTCTGGACCTGTCGGCCGCCGGAGGCGAGACTGGACCCTGTCGGGGCCGTCGGACAGGGAGAATTCCAGATGAAGTTCCAGCAGGGTCTCAGCCTGATCCTGGTCGCTCTCGCGCTTGCAGCCTGTGCAGCCGTCAGTGCACCCGCACCGCCGGGACTGGTCGGCCAGTGGCGGGTCGAGGACCTCGATGGCCGCGGAGTCCTGGACCGGCCCTCCCTCACAGTCACCTTCGCCGACGGCAGGGTCTCGGCCTCGGGCGGCTGCAATCGGCTCTCAGGCACCTACGAACAGTCGGGTGCCCGCATCCGGATCGGCTCCCTGGTCTCGACCCGGATGGCCTGCAGCCCCGCCCTCATGGAACAGGAGCGCCGTCTTGCGGCCTCGCTCCAGGCAGTGGACGCCGTCGCCGCAGCCGAGGGCGGCGCCGTGCGCCTGTCCGGGCCGGGCGGGGCCAGCCTGCTCCTGCGCCCTGCCGATCCCGTCCAGGCCGCACCCGGAATGACGAACCTGCGCTGCGGAGATGAGGACTTCGAGGTCCGCTTCACGGCAACCGAGGCCCAGGTGCGCGGCCCCGACGGCGCCGTGGAGACCTTGCAGCGTCTCAACGCCCAGGGCACCGACCCCGAGGCGCCGCGCATCTTCACCAATGGCCGCATGACCTTCACCCAGGAGATCGAGGGCGGTCGGAAAGTCACCTTCGCCCGTGGGCGGATGGCACCGGTTGCCTGCGAGGTCCGGGGCGGCTGAGGCCACCTTAGGTCAGAGGGACGGGGTCTTCCGGCCGATCGCTTCCAGCAGGGTCTCTGCCGCCCGTCCGGCCCCCTGGCCGTCGCAGACCGAGGCCGCCGAGGCCGACAGGAGGGCTCGCTGTGAGGAGTCAGTCACAAGCCGCATGATGGCCCTGTCCAGGGCACCCTCGAAGCCCGGGTCACCGGCGTCGACCACCAGGGCAGCGCCCCGGTCCGCCAGGGCCTCTGCGGCTGGCCTCTGGTTCCCGGCGACGACGACGAGGGCGGCAGGAAGGCCCAGGGTACAGATCTCCCAGACCGTCGACCCCGCGGCGGAGATCACAAAGTCGGCGTCGTGCAGAAGGGTGGCCATGTCCGTTGCGTCAACATGCAGGCGCAGGCGGCGGTCATGGGTCGCCATCCGTGACAGCGCCCTCAGGCTCTGGGCCTGGGCGCCCAGGACGACATCAATCCCCACGTCTCCGAGACGGGGTCGCAGGCGGTCGACCACCCGGCTGGTGATGCCGCCCACGTCGCTGAGGCCCATGGTGACGAGGACCTTGCGGACAGGTCCCTCCCGCCGGGCGAGGGACGAGGCCCTGAGGGCCGCGAAACGGCTGCGGACAGGGGCGAACTCAGGGCCCAGCAAGAGGCGTGCATCGCCATCGGTCAGCAGGGTGTAGTCAAGCGGCCGCCGCGTGGGGCCGGAGTCCAGCACCACGTCGGCGCCCAGGGGGCGGTCGGCGAGGTCATCGATCACCAGGCAGGCCCTGCCGCCGGCGAGGGCCTCATGGTCGGCCCTGGCCAGGTGGTAGTGGTCAAACACCAGGGCGTCGAAACCCTGGCCCGCAAGGGCGGCGGCCAGGGAGGCCCGGTCCGAGCCCGCAGCCTCGATCCGGGACATGGCCGGGGCAAAGGTCTCGAGCAGGGGCGCGCCCTGCGGAGTTGCAAGGAAAGCGCAGGCGGCGCCGCGGACGCTCAGCGCCTCGGCAAGGGTCAGGCTGCGCATCATGTGTCCGCCGCCGGCCTCGGGACCAGCGTCGGCGATGAACAGCACGCGCGGCGTCTCGGGAATCATGACGCGGACAGGGGAGCGCGAAAATGTGGCTTCGGAAAGGGCGTGTTCATACGGACCGCCGTTCAAGCGTCGCCAGAATCGCCTCAGCGGCCCGCCGGGTCTCGTCCAGGGGTGCGCCGGGGAAGGTCTCCAGCCGCCCCGCGAACCGTCGCGCCGAGCCCCGGGAGATGAGATCCTCCTGCAGTCGCAGGAACTTCGGGGAGCCGCCGTCCATGGGCAGGAACAGCACCGGACGGCCGGTGGAGGCGGCTTCCGTCGCCATGTTGGCGCTGTCCTCGGTGACCAGGATGACGTCCGCCATGGCCAGCATGGCGAAATAGGGATTCTCGCCTTCGCCGTCCCAGATAAATCCCGGCAGGTCCGAGAGGACCTCGGTCATCAGCCGTCGCGCCGAGGCGGGCGTACGCCGGGAGAATGTGACCATCAGCGACCCGCCGGCTGAAAGGACCGCCTCCCGGATGCCGGCCGCAAGGTCGCGGGCGCGGGCGTCCGACAGGTCGTGAACCTTGGATTTTCCGCCGACCAGGAGGGCGGCCCGGGGATGGGGCAGGTCCGCCAGAGTGCCCCCCAGCCGTCCGGCAGCCTCGGCCAGGCGCGCCGGCGTGACGCGATGCGGCGATCCCGTAATGGCCAGGACATTGGGCCCGGCGATCTGGTCGTGCCGGGGCGCGACGATAAGGTCGAAGGCCCGGTGCGGCGCCCGGGGGTTCTGGACCTGCACCACCAGGGTGCGCCCGCCCGACCAGCGGCGCATGCGCAGGGAGAGGGGCAGGGTGGCCCGGCCTGCGGCGATCCAGATGTCGGGCCAGGGGGGCGCGATCCCGGTTCCGCCCTTCAAGGTGGCGAGGGGGAAGGGATGGAGGTACCAGGGAAGTCGCCCGGTGACGCCCTTCCAATCGACCGTGCGGGTCTGGACCTGGGCTGGGCGGAGGGCTGCCACCGCCTCGGCGAGGCCTAACGCCGGGGCGGCGTTTCCGGCCTTGTCGTCGGACACGGCCCAGATGGAGAGGGGGTTTTCCAAGAGCCGGCCGGCCCTAGATCCACTCCACATTGACGATCTCGTAGGCCTTGACGCCACCCGGCGTGTTGACCTCCACGACGTCCCCGGGCTCCTTGCCGATCATGGCCCGGGCGATGGGCGACGTGATGGAAATCCTGCCGGCACGCACGTCGGCCTCATGCTCGCCAACGATCTGGTAGCGGGCCTGGTCCTCGGTGTCCTCGTCGACGACAGAGACGGTGGCGCCAAACTTGACCTGGCTGCCCGAAAGCTTGGAGACGTCGATGACCTGGGCGCGCGCCATCCGGTCCTCGATGTCGGCGATCTGCCCCTCGATCCAGCCCTGGCGTTCCTTGGCCGCGTGATACTCGGCGTTCTCAGAGAGATCGCCGTGCGCACGCGCCTCGGAGATGGCGGCGATCACAGCCGGCCGCTCGAGCGTCTTGAGACGCTTCAGGTCGTCGTCGAGAGCTTGGTAGCCCTCGGCGGTCATCGGGACTTTTTCCATAACCGGGTGGTCTCGGATCTGCGCTGGGTATGAGTCGGACGCCGCAGGCGAACGCGTCCGTGGGGGGAAAAGGATAGGTCCCACGGGGCGGAAACTCAAGTGTGCAATGCAGCACGCCTGGAAGATCAGGGTCGTTGGGGTTGCGGGACCGCTACCGGGAGGGTGTCCCCGGCCTTGTCCGCCGCCGCCGGGGGAGGCTGGGCCGGGGGTTCGGGGTCTGGCTCGGTGATGTCGGGGACCGGTGGCGGATCCGGTTCGACGGCGGGTGGGGGCGGGGGAAGAGGTCCCGCAGGAATGGGTCCGGAGGGCAGCCGGTTGATGGCGGCGGTCATGACCCGGCGCCAGGTTTCCGCCGGCAGGGACCCGCCGGTCACGCCCTTCATGGGCCGGTTGTCGTCGCGGCCCAGCCAGACCACGGTGATGATCCCGCCGGTGTAGCCGGCGAACCAGGCATCCTGGTAGGCCGAGGTCGTGCCGGTCTTGCCGGCGACGTCGCGACCGGGCAGGGCGGCCCGGGCTCCCGTTCCGCTTCGGATCACCTGCCGCATCATCCGGTTGAGGTCCGAGAGGGCCGGATTGCTGATGACCTGCCGGGGCGGGGCGGGCGCAGGTCGGGTCCAGATGACCTTGCCCGCCGGGGTGCGGATCCGGGACACGCCCCAGGCCTCCACCTGGCGTCCTCCGGTGGCGAAGGCGCCGTAGGCCTCCGCCATGTCCATCGGGGTCACCAGCCCCGACCCGAGGGCCATGGCAGGGGTGGTCGGGATCGGTGTGGAGATGCCGAGGCGACGGGCGGTCGCCGCCACAGTCTCGCGTCCCACCTCGTCGGCCAGCCGGGCAGCGACGGTGTTCACCGACCTGGCGAAGGCGGTCTCCAGGGTGATGGGGCCGAGGTTGCCCGGTTCGTAGTTCGCGGGCGACCAGCCGTTGATCACGACGGGCTCGTCGACAACAGGCGAATCCGGGGTGAGTCCCGCTTCCAGGGCGGTGAGGTAGACGAAGGGCTTGAAGGCCGAACCGGATTGCCGCCGGGCGTCCGTCGCCCGGTTGTAGGGGGCCGTCCGATGATCGGTTCCCCCCACCAGGGCCCGGACCGCGCCAGACCCGTCCAGGGTCACCACCGCGCCCTGTCCGACCCCCTGGGCGGCGCCGGCCGAGACACCGGATCTGAGGGCCTCTTCCGCGGCCCGTTCCAGGGGCAGGTCGAGGGTCGTCTCGACGATAATGTCCTGTCGAAGGGTGCCGGCCCGGCGCCGTGCCTGTGCGTCCATCCAGTCGACGAAATACTCGGCCGAGGCGTCCGGCGCCCGCGTCCAGACCCGGGGCTTCTCGGCAAGGGCCGCCGTCCGCGCCTTGGACGAGAGGACCCCGGTCTCGACCATGGCGTCGAGGACAAGGCGGGTCCGCTCGGCGTTGCGCTGCGGTTCGTCGACCGGGTTGTAGCCGGAGGGCGACTTGGGGATCGACGCGAGCATGGCCGCCTCGCGGACGGTGAGGCGCGCCGCCGGCTTGTTGAAGTAGCGCCAGGACGCGGCCTCCAGCCCCCAGGCGCCCTTTCCGAAGTTGATGCGCGACAGGTAGAGGCCGAGGATCTGCGACTTGGTGAAGGCCTGCTCCAGCTGGACGGCGAGGGCCAGTTCGCGCGCCTTGCGCTCGAGGGTCTTGTCCGCGTTGAGGAACAGCAGGCGGGCGACCTGCTGGGTGATGGTCGAGCCCCCCTGGGCAAAGCCGCCCTCGGCCAGGTTCGCGGCCGCTGCCCTGGCGATGCCCGCCGCATCAAATCCGGGATGGCTGTAGAAGCGCCGGTCCTCGATGGCGACGAAGGCCGCCGGGAGGTAGGCGGGCAGGGGCCGGATGTCCACGGGCGGCCCGAAGCGTCCGCCCCGCACGCCGATCCGCGATCCGTTCCGGTCGACGAAGACCACCTGGGGCGCCCGTTCGATGGGCGGCAGGGGCTGGACCGTCCCTGCGGGCAGGCCCGGAAGGCCGGGGAGGGCGACCGCCGCGGCGGCGATGGCTCCGAGCATGGGGTCTCAGGTCCCTGTTGGACGGGGCAATCCCCGACCGCTGAATCTTGCCCGCAACGGTGGCGAGACCAAGGCGGGGGTCAGGCGCTCTCGACCTGGTGGCAGCCGGCCAGTTCGTCGGCCTCCGGCGGCTCGAACACGCCCTCGGAGAAGTCGAACATCTCGGGGGTCAGCACGAAGGAGAAGCCCTCGCCCTGGACCTGGTTGCGGGACAGCACCCGGCCGCGCCGCACCTCCTTGGGGGCGGTCAGGTAGTGGAACTGTGCCGGTAGATCGCAGGCGTGCGCGATCTCTGCGACCCGGGCGCGGTCGGCCCGGCGCAGGAGGCCCAGGTCCAGGACCACCGGGGTCCCCGCGGCCATGACCGCCGCCGCCGTGGACCAGATCTGCGCCTCGCAGCGCTCGACGCGCTCCATCAGCCAGTTGAAGTCCGGCTGCTGTGGCATGTCCTGGGCGAAGAGCCGGGCCATCCAGTCGTCGATGGAGAAGGCCACGGCCCGCTCACGGCGGGCGAGGTCGGCTCCGTAGGTCGACTTGCCCGCACCCGAGGGCCCGAAGATGACGTGCAGGGTGGGGGAGGCGGCGGTGTTCACCGGACGGTCAGCCCGCCATCGATCACCATCTCGGCGCCCGTGACATAGCGGCTCTCGTCCGAGGCCAGCCAGAGGATGCCGTTGGCGATGTCGAGGGGAAAGCCCTTCACGCCCAGGGGCACGGCCGTCTCGGTGAGTGCGTCCAGGGCGAGGTCACGCTGGGGCCGGGCGTTGTCGCCGGGGGCGCCGGTGCCGATGATGCTGTCCCAGATCGGGGTCTCGATGATGCCGGGGTGCATGGAGTTGACCCGGATCCCGTCCTTGGCGTTGGCGCATTCCATGGCCACCGACTTGGTCATCAGCCGCACGGCGCCCTTGGTGGCGCAATAGCCGCTCATGTTGGGCGAGCCCTTCAGTCCGGCCACCGAGGAGATATTGATGATCGAGCCGGCCTGGTGCTCGCGCATCAGGGGCAGGGAATGCTTCATGCCCAGGAAAACGCCGTCCACATTGATGGCCATCTGGCGCTTGAAATCGGCCAGGGAGAATTCGGTGACCGGGCCGGACAGGCCGATGCCGGCGTTGTTGACCAGGATGTCGAGGCGACCATGCAGGGCCTTTACCTTGCCGACGGTCTCGATCCAGGCGTCCTCGCGGGTCACGTCATGGTGCAGGTAGTCCGCCGTGGCGCCCGCCGCCCGCAGGGCCTCGACGGCCTCGGCGCCCTTGTCGTCCTGGATGTCGGTGATGACGATGATGGCGCCTTCCTCGGCCAGCCGTTCGGCGCAGCCCCGACCGATCCCGCTGGCCCCACCGGTGATGAGCGCCACCTTGCCCTGAACGCGTCCCGCCATGTCCGTCTCCTTCACGCTTGACCCCTTGGGGCTTTTCCAATGCCTAGCGCAGGGAGGCGGGATTGCCCATAGGCCGCCCCGACCCGATGACCTCAGGGAGACGCCCATGTCCGTCGAGATCCGCCCCTGCGGCCCGCAGGACGCCGAGGCCCTGGCCCTGGTCAGCCGGGCGACCTTCCTGGAGTCCTATGCCGATGTCCTGCCGGCGGCCGACATCCTGGTCCACTGCGAGGTCCAGAACCGCCCGCAACTCTACCGGGACTGGCTGGCCACGCCCGGCTGGCGGGCCTGGCTGGCGGAAATGACGGACACCCGCGCCCCAGTGGGCTTCGCCCTGTCCTGCCCGCCGGACCTGCCCCTCAAGACGGGGCCGGGCGATGTGGAGCTGAAGCGGATCTACCTCCTGCACCGCTTCCAGGGGGGCGGGACGGGTGCGGGGCTCCTGGCGGCGACGGAAGCGGCCGCCCGGGCGGACGGCTTCGAGCGCCTGCTGCTGGGCGTTTATTCGCAGAACGCCCAGGCCCTCGGCTTCTACGCCCGGCAGGGCTTTTCCCAGGTCGGCGTACGCACCTTCCGCGTGGGCGCCAACGACTATGACGACCTGGTCCTGGCCAAGGCCCTGTCCTGAAGCCGTTGACCCCCTCACTCGGCGTCGCCGACAGCTCCCCCTGATGGGGAGCAATTGAGCGCAGTAATTCCTGCCCCCAGGGGGAGGTGGACCGCGCAGCGGGCCGGAGGGGGTCAACGGACTCGCAAGACCGCCCCTTGGCTGTCTGAGCTAGGCCAGCCTCAGATCATGGTTTGTGGCGCGAAGGTCGGAGGAGAGGACTTGGGAGAGGACCCGTCCGCTTTCGCCCGATCCGGTCTCAAATACGGCGATATCGTATCGGTCGAGGAAGTTCCCGGCGTCATCCTTGTGTATGCGTACCGTCAGGACGCGCTTGGCGTCGGCCGACACCGCCCACCCGTCCGGCAACTCGCCGCTGCGCGGCGAGCGCCAGAGCAGGCGGGCTTCACCCTGGCGGTTCATGAGTGCGGCGCGGCTGCCTGTCTCCA
>CAIWHQ010000330.1 GCA_903912465.1 uncultured Alphaproteobacteria bacterium
CACCTGCGGGCGGGAGGTTCTTACGGGTCGCATCCGCATGGCGGTGCTGCGTGAAAGGCACCGCCGGAGCTTCGGCCTTAGGAGCCTTGGGGGCTTTTCCTCCTGGAGCGTTGAGATTCAACGGGGCCACGGAAGTGACCTCCTTGGGGTCGAAAAACTCGTCCTTCACCGTACCGGCCAGCTTGATGCTGCCGCCACGGCCCTGCCCTTTGTCGAGTTTGCCCTTCGTATGAAGCGAACCCTTCACGAGATCATAGATAGCATCCCCCATCCCCAAGGCCTTAGCGGCGGCGCCGTTTCCGATGGTCGAGCCATCGGCGGGGAGCATGGCCAGCAACTTGGCTTCCAGTTGGGCGAGGATGGCAGGCGTGATTTGGTCGGGAGACATGACGAAAGGCGGGGGAGGCCGCACTATGCCCGCCGCCCCAACCCCTCGCAAGAGTTTCGGCGGCCCGACGCGTAGAATCTACGAGGGTGTATTATAATCCGTCACCCCAGATAGCCGAGGAGGTCGGCCTCGACCTCGTCCCATGGCTTGGTCAGGTCCAGGCAGCGCACCCGGAGCGACTGCTTCGCCCCGGCAACCCCCTCACGGACGAAATCGGCGCTCAAAGGCTGGTCGTCCGGCTGGACGTTAAGCAGCAACCCCTCGACCGCTTTGGGCCCTTCCTTCTTTCGACTAAGGCCATCCATGTAGGCACCGAGCTGGAGCAGGTGCTCATTGGAGATCTTCCGGCCCGGCGCTTCCGGTTCCGCGCCCACATCCTCGTCCGAGAGCTCGTCATCCGTCTCCGTCCGGCGCTTAGGCTTGGACGCGAAGGGCTTCCCGTAGAACTTGCATTCAATCAGGACTTTCCGGCCGGAAGGATGCTTCACATACACATCCGCCTCGAGGCGCTGGAGCAGACTGTTTTCCGCCGGCTGCTCCGAGCGCAAGGCATGCTGGAATGTTGTCCCCTTGTCTTGCACCTCCCAGCCATCCTTTGCGGCCCGAAGCTCGTAGAAGCGGCTGACGAAATTCTGGAAAAGCCGGCCCTTACGCTTGAACCAGTCGCCCGCAAAGGCTCGGAAACTCATGACCTGATCGCCCTGCGGGGTCGGCATCGCCTCTTCGTAGATGAAGCGGCAAATGTCTAACAGAAGGCCGTATTCGCGGTTATTGCGATGCAGACGGACCTCCGAGAAATGGCGGGAGCGCAGGTCGAGCTCGCTGACCTCGCCCAGGCGCGGCAGGAGCATGCGCACCCGCAGGGCGATCTGCTCCTCTAAGCCGCCTTCTCGCAGGAGGCGGAGTAAGGTCGTCTTGATAATCCGGTTATGGAGCGTATCCGGGCTGAACTCGTCGAAGACGCATTGGGCCAGGCCTTGGCGGAAGAGCATGCGGCCGACGGACGGGCCGACCTGCAATTGGCCACGGATGCGCGGGCCGACCTCTTCCTTCGGCTGATAATCGCGGTAGAGTCCACGGCGCAGCTGCTGGGAAACCGCCTCCGCCAGCACATGGGCGAAGAGATTGGGCAGCGAGGAGATCTC
>CAIWHQ010000331.1 GCA_903912465.1 uncultured Alphaproteobacteria bacterium
CCGCTTCTGGGAGTCCCCGCCCCGCCACGCCCTTCGTCAGCTGGGCGTCCATATCCCTTGGGAAAAGAAGGTCATCGCCACCGCCGAACCGCTGCAGCCGGACTCCGAGGCCCGTCGGCAGGCCGAGCAGTGGGTCGAGCGTTGCGTCACCCATGAGATCGCGCCGGCGTGGGAAGTCGCCGCGCTGACGGGGTTCTTCCCGCCTTCCCCGGAGGGGGAGACGCTCCTCGACATCCTGGTCGCGACCGAGAGCAAGGCCGAAACCCTGATGCTCGAGTTGCTGCGGGATAACCTTTCGCCCGAGGCCGGTAAGCGCTTGCCGCAGGAGGAACTGCTCGCCGCGGAGATCGTGGCTTTCAAGACCGACGATTTCCGCCTGTTCGTGCTTGGGCATACCGTCGGGGTGGCCTGCCTCGGTTATTTCAGCGAAGATAAGCACCCCTACCGCTGGCTGATGAACCTCCCGGCGATCTCCGCCCATGTGGGGCGTCCTTTGTATCGTCTCTTCGTGACGGGCGTGGTCCCTCCCTCCGCCGACGAGGTCGTCGAGGCCGCCGCCGGCGGCGAGGACCTGGAGGTCAAGGTCAAGGTCAACTACCTCGAGCTCCCTCCGGCGTCCTTGGACGGTTTCCGTTCCGCCCTCATGGCCCTGATGGATGCTGTCGTCGACGAGACCGCGCCGATGATGCCCGTCACCTTCAACAAGGGCGTCGCCCAGCGTTTCCAGGGCAAGGCCCCGAAATTGTCCGACAGCCAGCTGCGCTCCTCGGAAAACGGCCCGGGCGACAGCGACGATGCCCGCGCCCGCATCCTCATCCCCGAGCAATACGCTTTCCCCACCATGGCCGCGGCCATCGCCCGACTGATTCCGGATGGGGTGCGTCGCCTGACCACGCGCGACGTCCCCAAGTATGCGCGCATGTCCCTGCAGGAGCAGGAAGCGGCGATCGCCGCGGAGAAGGCGAAGAAAGCGAAAGAGGCCCGGCTTAAAGCCGAGAAAAAGGCCGCCAAGGCCGCCGCGGCCGAATCCGGCGAAGCCCCCGCCAAGAAGGACGGCAAGTCCAAGAAGAAGAAGAAGGAGGATCTTTCATGAGTCGCCCGCGTTTCCAGTTGCTGGATTTCAATCTCGCGCCCGGGTTCCGGGTGATCGAAGCCGGCGCCGGCTCAGGCAAGACCTATAACCTGGTCCGCATCGTCCTGCGGCTGCTCACCCGCGAGGTGGATCCGTTGCCGATCCGCGAGATCCTGCTGGTGACCTTCACCGAGGCCGCGGCCCTCGAGATGCGCATGCGTCTCCGCGGGATCCTCGAGCAAGCCCTGCGCCCGAACCCGAAGGGCGACCTCGCCAAGATCATGGCCGTCCCGGGTAGCCGCCCTCGCCTTCAGCGCGCCTTGGATGACCTGGGCTCGATGCAGGTCACGACCATCCACGGTTTCTGCCTGCGCGCCTATTCCGACCACGCCGTCAATTGCGGCTTCCCGCCTTTCCCCGGCGACCCGCAGGATGGCACTCAGCTGGCCGCCGAGATCGCCGCCGACTGGTACCGGACTCAGCCCGAGCTGGAAGTGAAGCTCCACGCGGTCGAGGCCGCCACCAAGGCCCTGGTGATGTGCCCCGACGCCGAGCTGGACCCGGCCCTTGAGAGTCTCCGTGGGTATGTGGCCCTTCGGCTCGAGGACGCCCCGATGGTCACGTTCGACCAGTTGATCGGCCGTCTCCAGATGGCTTTGCGCGACCCCGGCAAGGGCCGCCGTCTCCGTGAGCTCCTGCAGAAGGATTATAAGGCCTGCCTGATCGACGAATCCCAGGACACCGACGCCGCCCAGTGGGAGATCTTCAGCACGCTCTTCGGTCCGAAGTCCGGCACGGGCCGGCACTTGCTGCTGATGGTCGGCGACCC
>CAIWHQ010000332.1 GCA_903912465.1 uncultured Alphaproteobacteria bacterium
CGCAGGCGGATGGACTTTGGCGTGACTTCCACCAGTTCGTCATCCTCGATGTAGGCGATGGCCTGCTCGAGGGTCATGCGGCGGGGGGGCGTCAGCCGGACAGCCTCGTCCTTGCCGGAGGCGCGGACGTTGGTCAGCTGCTTGGCCTTCATCGGGTTGACGTCCAGGTCGTCGGCCCTGGAGTTCTCGCCGATGATCATGCCCTGGTAGGTCTTTTCGCCGCCGCCAACGAACATGATGCCCCGGTCCTCGAGGTTCCACAGGGCGTAGGCCGCTGTCTCGCCGTCGGAGTTGGAGACCAGCACGCCCTTGCGGCCGGCGTCGATGGGGCCCTTGTAGCCCTCGTAGTGCGAGAAGACCCGGTTGAGCACGCCGGAGCCCCGGGTGTCGGTCAGGAACTCGCCCTGATAGCCGATCAGGGAGCGGGACGGGGCCATCAGGGTGATTCGGGTCTTGCCGGCGCCCGAGGGACCCATGTCCTTCAGCTCGGCCTTTCGGGCCGACAGCTTCTCGATGACGATGCCGGTGAACTCCTCGTCCACGTCGATCACCACCTCCTCGATGGGCTCCATCCGCTCACCGGTCTCGGCGTCAGCCTGGAAGACCACCCGGGGGCGGCTGATGGACAGCTCGAAGCCCTCGCGGCGCATGCCCTCGATGAGCACGCCCAGCTGGAGTTCCCCCCGGCCCGCCACTTCGAAGGCATCCTTGTCGGAGGACTCCGTCACCCGGATGGCGACGTTGGACTGGGCCTCCTTGAGCAGGCGGTCGCGAATGACCCGGCTCTGGACCTTGTCGCCCTCCCGGCCCGCCAGGGGGCTGTCATTGACCGAGACGGTCATGGAGATGGTGGGCGGATCGATGGGCTGGGCGGGCAGGGGCTCGGTGACCTCGATGGCGCAGAGGGTGTCGGCCACCGTGGCCTTGGCCAGGCCGGCGATGGCGACGATGTCGCCCGCCTCGGCGTCCTCAATGGGCTGACGCTTAAGGCCACGGAAGGCGAGGACCTTGGTGATCCGTCCCCGCTCGATCTCCTGTCCATCCCGGGACAGGGCCCTGATGGCGAGGCCGGGGACAGCCTTGCCGGAGTCGATCCGACCCGTCAGGAGGCGGCCCAGGAAGGGGTCGTTCTCGATCAGGACCGAGAGGATCCGGAAGGGAGCCTCGGTCCGCGTGCTGGCCGCCGGCGGCGGCACATGGCGGACGATCAGGTCGAACAGGGGCGCCAGGTTGTCGTTCGGCTTGCCCATGTCGAGGGTGGCCCAGCCGTTCTTGCCCGAGGCGTAGATGTGCGGGAAGTCCAGCTGCTCGTCGGTGGCCCCGAGGGCGGCGAAGAGGTCGAAGGCGTCGTTCAGCACCTTGTCGGGGTCAGCGTGCGGCCGGTCCACCTTGTTCAGGCACAGGATGGGGCGCAGGCCCATCTTGAGGGCCTTGCCGAGGACGAACTTGGTCTGGGGCATGACCCCTTCCTCGGCGTCGACCAGGAGGACGCAGCCGTCCACCATGCCGAGGATCCGCTCGACCTCACCGCCGAAGTCGGCGTGGCCAGGGGTGTCGATGATGTTGACCCGGGTCTCGCCGGCCTCGCCGGCCCAGAGCACGCTGGTGCACTTGGCGAGGATGGTGATCCCGCGTTCGCGCTCCTGGTCATTGGAGTCCATGGCGCGTTCGACGGTCGCCTCGTTCGCCCGGAAGGCGCCGGACTGGGCGAGGAGTTGGTCAACCAGGGTAGTCTTACCGTGGTCGACGTGGGCGATGATAGCGATGTTGCGAAGTTGCATGACGATCTTATCTGTGGAAGCCGGCGCTTGTAGGAGGTTCCGCGCTCCAGCGCCAGCCGCCCTGGACAGTTCCGTCTGCGGAAGGCGTTCATTGTGCGTTGCAGCACACAGTAGGCGCGAACTTGTTTCAAATTTGCGACGAATGTGAGGATCATTTCCGTTTTTTCATGATCCAGGCGCAAAATAAGAAATTGTATGCCCTTGAACTTTGGTGCGGTGCAATCTAACTTCACAACCGTGAGGCGTCGCTGACGCTTCTGCCCTTCCTGGGCGTTTCCTCCCTAATGAACTGCCGCGCCCTAACCGGCGCGGCTTTTTTTTGTGCGTGCGTCCAGGAAGGCCGCGATGCGGCGCGTCTTCAGCTCTTCAGGAGAAGACGCCAGTCGGTTTCCGCCAGGCGGGCGATCACCCGGCCCAGGGTGTCGCGCAGGCGGCCAAAGCCAGCGGTGGTCTCGAGCTTTGCCTCGTCAAGATAGAGACCCCGGTTGATCTCGACCTGCAGGGCGTGGGTCCGACGATCGGGCCGGCCGTAGTGCTCGGTGGTGTAGCCACCGGCGAAGGGCGCATTGCGGGCCGTCCGGTAGCCCGCCTCGCCCAGCAGCCGCTCGACAAGCCCCGTCAGGGCGGGGTTGCAGGCACCGCCGAACCGGTCGCCCAGGACGAAGTCCACGCCCGGCGCCGCAGACTGGGGCATGGAGTGCCAGTCGATCAGGACCGCGAATCCGTGGGCCGCCCGCGCCCGGGCCAGCAGGCGCCCAAGGGCGTCGTGATAGGGCCCGTGCAACCGGGCGATCCGCCCCAGGCCCTCCTCCAGGCTGAGCCGTCGGTCGTAGATCTCCGCCCCGCCCGAGGCGACCCGGGCCACCACGCCCAGGCCGGCCGCGACCCGGGGCGACAGGGCATAGGCCTCGGCGGGCAGGGCCCCGGCGAACAGCTGCGGGTCCAGTTCGGCCGGGTCGCGGTTCACGTCGAGGTAGGCCCGGGCGGTCAGGGCGCAGATCACCGGCGCCCCGAAGGCGGGCGCCTGGCCGATCAGGTCGTCGACCCGGGCGTCCTCGCTGCGGCGGATACGCAGGGAGTCCAGGGCCGGATTCATGTCTTCGGGATAGACTTGCCCGGAATGGGGTGAGGCGAAGACCAGCGGTGTGGCCGGTGCCCCTGCGCCGCCCTCGGGCCAGCGGATGTCGAAGGCTGTGGACATCTGTGGATTGGCTGCGGACAGGCTCATGGGCCTATATGAGCCCCTCTTGCATCCCCGGGTCAAACCGGCTTGAGGTGTGCCCGCCCGGCGGCTGCCCAAGGACGATCCATGCCCCGAATCCTCTTTGCCGAAGACGACGACTCCCTGCGGGGCTTCCTGGCCCGCGCCCTCGAGCGCGCCGGCCATGAGGTCGAGGCCTGCGCCGACGGGGAGGAAGCCGCCGAGCACATCGACCGGGACTGGGACCTCCTGCTCACCGACATCGTCATGCCCGGGATGGATGGGATCGAGCTGGCCCGCCTGGCCGCCGACCGGCATCCGGGCCTGCGGATCATGTTCATCACCGGTTTCGCCGCCGTGGCCCTCAAGGCTGAGGAGACCGCCCCGCCCGGCGCCCGGGTCCTGGAAAAGCCGGTCCACCTGCGCGAACTGGTGGTGGAGGTCGAACGTATGCTGGCGGCCTGAGCCGGGGCGGGCCCCGTCGACTGCCCGCTTGCGCAGGCCCCGCCCCGCCGGTATATCCCCGCCTCCGCTTCCCGACCGGGAAGCCGACCCCGGACGTGTAGCTCAGCGGTAGAGCACCTCGTTGACATCGAGGGGGTCACAGGTTCGATCCCTGTCACGTCCACCATTTTTCTGAGAAGCTTTTTTCCCGGCTCATCCCCCCCGGGCCCCCGGGATCCCGGCCCCGTGTCCCAGGAGCGGGAGCGGCAACATCTGCTCGGCGGCGAACTGGGGCGGAATGTCGGCGTCGGTCGTGCGCACCTCCTCGCTCCAGTCGCGCCACATGTCGGCCTGGGGCGGATCAAGCCGCGTCTGGTCGAGGTCCGTCTTGCAGAAGTCGTACAGCAGGGCCTGCCGGATGTGGGGGGGATCGGAGAGATTGCGCCCGGCCATGTGGCCGAGCCTGTGGTGCCAGAAGACCACGTCCCCCGCCGCCCCGTGGCAGTCCACGGAGGGAGTGTCGGCCTCGACCTTCCCGACCTCCTCCAGGTAGGCGGGGGGATAGAGTATGCCCTTCAGCGACGGCAGGTGCGGGTAGTAGGGCGCCCGGGCCTGGTCGTACTGCAGCTGGAAGAGGGGATAGAACCTGCGGTGGCTGCCGGGCCAGACGCGGAAGGCCCCGCTGTCGGCCGGGCAGTCCGACAGGAGGCAGACCACGCCCAGGTGGAAGGGATGGCCGTCCGTGTGCAGGTGGTCCCCGGCGCCGGCCAGGGCCTCCCGCTCCGGCAGGGTGGCGTAGATCCCGCGGACGCCCTCGCCGAGCTGGGGGTCGACCGGGCCTCCCGGCCAGGCGGCGCCCCATGAGCCCATGGGCTGGCCCCCGACGCGGGGAGGACGAAGGCTCCCTGCGCCCAGCAGCTGCTCGGCCCAGCCCTTGAGCGGGGCGTTCCAGACGATGTCGACCAGGGCCGCCTCCGTCCCCGCCGCCCGCAGCTGCCACCGGCTGCCGCCCAGGGTCAGCAGGGGATCGTCCGAGGCCTCCGACGCCGGAACCGGCCGCCAGGTCTCCGGGTCGTCCCGGCGGATCGAGGCGGGCGCGGACTCCCACATCCGGTCCAGAGCCCTGTCGCATCGGGCCCGGTCGATGGCCCGTCGCTTGATCAGGTAGCCATGGCGCTTGAAGAAGCTGATCTCGTGCGCCGCCAGGGGCGTGGGGTCGAGGGTCATGATCGTTTCTCCGGAATACGGGGATATCCCCCGGCCCCCAGGCCGTTCACCAACACCGGCGGTCCGCGAACAGGGCCGCGAAGTTGCGGTGGTAGACGTTCGCCTTCAAGGGCTCCCCCACCCCGCCTAGGGTGCGCTCGTAGCGGCCGATGGGATCGGCGAAGGCCGGGAGCCAGTCCGCGTGCTCCATCATGTGGGTGTCGGCGTCGAGGATGAGCGGCCGATGGGCGTAGGGCATGGGGTCTCCTCCAGCCCGGCCGCCTTCAATGGCGCCTGGGCGAAGACAGTGTTCGCTGAAATCCGGCGGCTTGAAAAGCCAGGGTTCAGGATTTCCGGGCGAGGGCCGCCACCGCCTCGGCGGCGCGGTCGAGGTCCGGGCCGGTGACGGTGGTGAGATCGATGCGGCCGAGCTCCGGGCGCTCGTGCTGGCGGGAAGATCGGCGGTAGGCGGGATCGTAGTGGGTCTCGACGAGGCCGAGGGCCACGGGCTCCAGGTCACCAGCCTCCAGGAGGGCCCGCCATTCGGCCAGTCGCCGGGCGCCAGGCTTGCTGGGCAGGCGGGAGAGGAGGGTCATCAGGGTCTCCACGTCCCCGGCGGTCTCGGCATAGACCCCGGCGAGGTAGGCGGCGCGGGCCTCGGGGGCGGCTTCCAGGCGGATCGAGGGGGCCTGTGACATGGCGGTCCAGACAGCGGGGGGCACCATGCACTCGCCCACCTTGCTGGACTCCGCCTCGATCACCACCGGACGGGCGGGGTCGAGGGCTTCCAGGGCGCCGAGGAGGCGGCTCTCGAACATCTTCTGGGCGGGCTGAGGCTGGCCGGGCAGGGCGCCCAGCAGGGAGCCCCTGTGCTCGGCCAGGCCCTCCAGGTCCAGGACCTGGACCCCCAGGTCGGGCAGGCGCCTCAGGACCTCGGTCTTGCCGGACCCCGTCGGCCCGTCGAGCACGACGGCGCGGAAGCCCGGGGGCGAGTCGTAGAGCCGGGTCGTCACCTCCCGCCGATAGGTGCGGTAGCCGCCGGCCAGCACGCCCACCCGCCATCCCACCTGGGAGAGGATGTGGGCCATGGCGCCCGAGCGCATGCCGCCGCGCCAGCAGTAGACGAGGGGCCGGAAGCCGCCGGGCTGGTCCGCCAGGGCGCCCAGGAGGTGGCCGGCGATGTTCCGGGCCACATAGGCGCCGCCGACCTTACGGGCCAGGAAGCGCGACTTCTGGACGTAGAGGGTCCCGACCTCCGCGCGCTCGGCATTGTCGAGGACCGGCAGGTTGACCGCACCGGGCACGTGGTCCTCGGCGAACTCTCCGGGGCTGCGGACGTCGATGACCATGTCGAAGCGCGCCCGCGTCACGGCGTCGGCGGCGTCGACGGTCTCGGGGCCGCTCATGGGGCGGGCCTCTTCCGGCCGGAGGGGAAATGGCGGTCGCGGGTCATGGGGAGCTGGTATACACCCGCCCCGGGACAGTCTGAACAGGAGGCTCGGGGCATGGCGGAATCCGCGACAGGGACGCAGGGGCCGGTGCGGCTGACCAGCCTGGCCCATGGCGGTGGATGCGGGTGCAAGATCGCGCCTGGCGTCCTGCAGCAGATCCTGGCCGGCGCCCCCCAGGCCGCGCCCTTTGCCAGCCTGATGGTCGGGACCGAGACCTCGGACGACGCGGCCGTCTGGCGGCTGAACGATGAGCAGGCCCTGATCGCCACCACCGACTTCTTCATGCCCATGGTGGACGACCCCCGGGACTTCGGACGCATCGCCGCCGCCAACGCCCTGTCGGACGTCTATGCCATGGGCGGCAGGCCCATCCTGGCCCTGGCGATGGTGGGCATGCCCATCAACGTCCTGCCGGTAGAGACCATCCGCGGCATACTGGCGGGGGGATCGGAGATCTGCGCCGAGGCGGGCATCCCCATCGCCGGCGGCCACTCCATCGACAGCCTTGAGCCCATCTACGGCCTGGTGGCCCTGGGCCTGGTCCATCCCGACCGGGTCATGACCAATCGCGCCGCCCGGGCGGGAGACGAACTGATCCTCGGCAAGGCCCTGGGTGTGGGCGTGCTGTCTGCGGCCTTCAAGCAGGGACGGCTGGACGCGGAGGGCTATGCCGCCCTGGTGGGTTCGGCCACCCGGCTCAATACGCCGGGACCGGACCTTGCGGCTATGGATAGCGTCCACGCCATGACCGATGTCACCGGCTTTGGCCTCCTGGGGCACGGGCTGGAAATGGCCCGGGGGGCGGGCCTGACCCTTGAGATCGATCCCCTGGCCCCCCGGCTCCTGCCCGGCGCGGAGGCCCTGGCCCGGGAGGGCGTACGGACCGGCGCCAGCGTGCGCAACTGGGACAGCTATGGCGCTGACGTCCGGGGCGCCGACGACCTGGACCCCTGGCGGCGGGACCTGCTCAGCGATCCCCAGACCAGCGGTGGCCTGCTGATTGCCGCCGCGCCGGAGGCGGCCGGAGCGGTCCTGGCGCATCTCAAGGCCGCAGGATTCGACGCCGCCCGGGTGGGCCGCTTTGCCGAGGGGCCGGCGCAGATCCGGCTGGCGGCTGGCGGCTGAGGCCTCAGCCGAGGTCGAGGACTTCGGCTACCTTTGGATCGGCCAGGACCTCCGCCGGCGGACCGCACGCCAGGATTCGCCCGGCATCCATCACCGCCAGGCGATCGGCCAGGCCAGCGGCCTCTTCCAGGTCGTGGGTGACGAGCAGGATGGGCGGGCCCTTGTCCTGCCGCAGGGCGGATAGCTGGTCACGCACCCTTCGCCGGGAGCGGCGGTCCACCGCCGACAGGGGCTCGTCGAGGAGCAGGACCGAGGGCCTGCGCGCCAGGGCCCGGGCCATGGCCACCCTCTGCTGCTGGCCGCCGGAGAGATTGGCCGGCTTGCGGTCCTCCAGGCCGGCGAGGTCCAGATCCGCCATCAGGCGGCGGGCCGCCTGTGTCGCCTCGTCCCGGGGCAGGTCGCCCATGGCCATCCGGATGTTCGCCATGGCCGTCAGATGCGGCAGCAGGGCGTAGGCCTGGAACACCAGGCCCGTGCGGCGGCGGAAGGGAGGGACGAAGATCCCGGCCTTCGTGTCCAGCCAGACCTCGCCCGCGCAGGTGATGTGCCCCTCACCCGGGCGGACCAGGCCGGCGCCGATCCGCAGGAGGGGGGTCTTGCCCGCGCCGGACGGCCCGGTCAGGGCCAGGATCTCGCCGGGCAAAAGCTGCAGGTCTGCGGCGACCCCGGCGGGCCCGCCGCGGGAGAAGGACAGGCTGAGGGCGGGTTCAGCGGTCATGCCGTGCCAGCCGGGAGCCGAGGGCCTGGACCGCGATGATGGCCGCCACCGAGACAGCGACGAGGGCCGCCGACAGGACCCCGGCACCGGCGTCGTCGAAGGCCTGGACCCGGTCGTAGATGGCCAGGGCCGCCGTTCGGGTCTCGCCGGGAATGGAGCCACCGATCATCAGGACGACCCCGAACTCGCCCATGGTGTGGGCGAAGACCAGGATGAAGCCGGTCAGGACGCCGGGCCAGGCGAGGGGCGCCTCGACGGTCCAGAAGGTCCGCCAGGGACTGAGTCCGCTGACCCAGGCGGCCTCTCTCAGCTCGGGCCGGATGGCCTCGAAGGCCCGCAGGGCTGGCTGGATCGCAAAGGGCAGATTGGCGACCAGGGAAGCGGCCACCAGGCCCTCGAAGCTGAAGGCGAGGCCCTTGCCGAAGACCGCTGCCCAGAGGGCTCCGAAGGGGGAGGCCTCGCCCAGGGCGGCCAGCAGGTAGAAGCCGAGGACGGTGGGCGGCAGGACCAGGGGCAGGGCGATGAGCCCCTCCAGGACCGCCCGGCCCCGCCGCACCTGATAGGCCAGGGTGCGGGCGACCAGCACCCCGACCGGCAACAGCAGGCAGGCGGTCCAGAAGCTGAGCTTGAAGGACAGGGCGAAGGCGACGGCGTCCATGGCTCAGGCGTCCCCTTCCGGAGCCAGACCGAAATCCCGAAAGACGCCCCGGGCCTGGGGGGTGGCGAGGAAATCGAAGAAGGCCCGCGCCGGGCGCCCGGCACCGCGCAGGACCACCGCGGTCTGCACCAGGGGCGCGTGGAGGGCCGTGTCGATCCGGGCGTGGGTGCCGACCCGGGCCAGCTCGGGCCCGAGGGCGAGGGACAGGGGCAGGAGGCCAGCATCGGCACCCCCGGTCAGGGCGAAACGCGCGGCCTGGGCGGCGGAGTCCCCCAGGACGAGGCGGGGCTTGGCCAGCGGCCAGACCCCGAGGGCCGTCAGGGCCTCCCGGGCCGCCCGGCCATAGGGCGCATGGTCCGGATTGGCGATGGCCAGCCGCTGGAGACGCCCGTCCCGCAGGGCCTGGACGAGTTCAGCCGCCCCGCCGGCGGGGCGGACCCGGGATCCGTTCCGGGCGAAGAGAACAAGGCGGCCCTGGCCGTAGACGCGTCCGGGCCCCTCTGCGCGGCCCCCCGCCGCCAGGCGCTGGACCAGGCTCGCCTCGGCACACAGGAAGACCTCGAAGGGGGCACCGGCTTCGATCTGCCGGGTCAGGGCGCCTGAGGACCCGAAGGTCAGCCGCACGGGCCCGCCGCCGGCGCGCCGGAACCGCTCGGCGATGAGGGGAAGGGCGCTGGTCAGGTCCGAGGCCGCAGCGATCAGGGGACCGTCCTGCGCCCGGGCCTGTCCGGGCGCGAGGGCGATCAGGCCGGCCAGGGTCCGCCGGGTGAGGGACACGCGAGAACTCCGAAGTCAGGGCGGCAACCGCAGGCAAGGGTAGTCGTCTTCACCGCCGGGCGAAAGCGCGCTCGGCCCGCTTCCCTCCCCGCCAGAAAAACGCACCCGCTCAGGACGCCACGACGTCACATCGTAGAGTCGTTTCCGGCAGGGGGAGCGCTCTTGATACTCTCCAGCCTCTCCGACCGTTTGATCGGGGACTGGCCCAGCTGCGGCTGGGGATCAGGGCCGGGACTTCCGGGGTAGGGCCTCGACTTCCTCGGGGGTCAGGCGGGTGATCGCCGAGACCGGACAGCGGGAGACCCCAATGGGCCCCCGAACCCGCACATCGACGTCGATCGGCGAACAGATGGAGCTGGAACCCCGGGAATCCAGTCCGATACGGGTCTCCCAGTCCAGATCAGGGCAGCGGCCCTTGAGGTCCAGGCGGTAGACGTCCTTGCTGCGCACCCGGAGGTACAGGGTCTTGTCGTCCGGGGCCGCGAAGCCCCGCACGTCGCGGTTGAAGAAGCAGGCGCGCTCCGGCTTGGCGGCGTCTGGACCCGGCTCGGTCCCTGCCGGAGCCGGCGGATCCTGAGCGACGGCGGCGCCGGCGAGGGTGAAGGCGGCGACCGCCGCGAGGCTCAGTCTGGAGATCATGGCAAAAGCTCCCTAGGTTTCCGGGACCGAGGATAACAGTCGGGTTGCGGCAGGATAATGGCCTGCGAAGACCCCTCCCTCTTACCCTGCGCTATAGCGTCCCGGTGCCACCAGCCCGGCGAGGTCCTCCGGAAGGGGCGATGGCTCGCGGGTGGCCAGGGCCGCCAGGTGCTCGCCCAGCAGGGGCGCCCAGGTCAGGCCCCGGGAACCGAGCCCGCCCAGGACGAAAAGCCCCGGGGCGCCGGGAAGAGGCCCGGCCATGGGCAGGTGGTCGCGGGTGGTCGCCCGCACCCGGGCCCGGCCTTCCAGGGTACGCCCGGAGAGGTCCGCCGCCAGGGCCGGCCGCGCCCGGGCGAGCGCCTCGAGGTTGGCCTGGTGGTCGGCCTCGGTCACCTCGGTGGAGGTCTCACCGCGCCGGAAGGTCGCCCCGAACAGGAAACCCCCGGCCAGGGGTGCGAGATATCCGCCCCAGCCCGCTGCGCGCGGCGCCTCCCGGTCCGGGGTAGAGATCCAACTTGCCTGTCCGCGGACGGGCAGGATGGGCGCCTCCGGCCAGAGGCGATCCAGGCCAGCACCCGACGCCAGGATCACGGTGCGGAAGACGGAGGTCTCGGTCGCCTCCGTCGTCAGCCGCCAGCCGCCTTCGGTCCGCTCAAGGGTCTGCACCCGACCAGCGAGGGGCGCTTCGCACCAGGCCTCCAGGACCTGACGGGGGTCGAGGCTCAGGGCGTCCGGCTGGTCCAGTCCGGCCCGGTCGGACGGCTCGCCCAGGCGCGCCGAGGCCCCTGCCGGGTCGAGAAGCCGCAGGGTGCCCTCCGGGAAGAGGTCGGAGCCGGCGATCCGGGCGAACCTCGACGGGTCCCTGTCGGTGGCTGCGAGCTGGAGGACCCCGCGGGCCAGCACCGCCCCGGGGACTTCCGGATAGACGTCCAGGGCCCGCAAATAGGCCTGGGCGGCCAGCCGGGCGATGGGGCCGAGGCCGGCGTCCAGGCGCGGCGTCACCAGGCCTGCGGGGTTTCCGGAAGCGCCGGCGCCCGGTGCCTCGGCCTCGAAGTGGACCGGCTCGACGCCCAGGCGGCGCAGGGCCCGCACCACCGAGGCCCCGGCGATCCCGGCGCCGATCACGGCCACCTCGCCAGGCCCTGCAGGGTCCTGGCCCTCCCCGGGGAAGATGGCCTCCAGGCGCTCGCGCTTTCGCCCGTGGCCGGGCGCCCGACGCACCTCGAAGCCGGCCGCGGACAGTCCCCGGCGAACCTGGCCGGCGACGGTGAAGGTCGCCGCCCGGGCGCCCGGCGCTGACCGCGCGGCGACGCCCTGCAGCACCTCATCTCGCCAGATCTCGGGGTTGAGGGCGGGTGCGAAGCCGTCGAGGAACCAGGCATCCGCCCTGCCGTTCCAGACCGACAGGGCCTCGCCGGCTTCCAGCAGGGCCAGGTCCAGGCAGGCCCGAAACCCGGGAAACTCGATCCGGTGGAAACCGCGCCGCCGCGCCGGCCAGCGGGACAGGAGGGCCTCGGCGATTTCCGACAGCTCCGGCCAGGCGGCGAGGGCCCGGCCAGCATCTTCCCGGGTCATGAGGTGGGCCTCGACGCTGAAGAGGTGCAGGTGCCCCTCGGCAGGGCCCTTGCGTCGCCAGAGATCGAGCAGGGCGAGCATGTTGAGCCCGGTCCCGAAGCCTAGTTCCCCGACGGTGAAGGATCGGCGTCCGGCCCAGGCCCCGGGCAGGCCGCAGCCCTCCAGGAAGACCGCCCGGGATTCAGAAAGGCCGTCGTCGGCGCCGAAGTAGGCGTCTCCGTAGAGGGTGGAGCGGGGACGTCCGTCCTCGGTCCACGCGATGGGCGGCGGGTCCGCAGTCATGCCGCGACCTAGGCCCGGTGGCGGAGGGTCCGCAAGGGTGATCCTTCCGGGTGCGCGTCGGACGGCGAGGCGCTAGAACAGGGCAAGGGGAGACTGTCCGTCCATGACCAGCACCGTTCCAGGTTTCGAATTCCGCCGCCTGACCTTCGATCTTGCGTCCGTCGGCGGCCATGGGACCGCCATTGAGATGGGCCCTCAGGACCGCCCGGTCGACATCGTCTTCTCCCACGCCAACGGCTTCAACGCCCTGACCTACCGGTCGATCCTGGGGCCCCTGTCCGACCGGCTGAGGATCCTCGCCATCGATCAGCGGGGCCATGGCCTGTCGGGCCTGCCACCCCGGCTCGAGGACCCCAACCGCAACTGGTACGACCTGGTTCCCGACCTCAAGGCCGTGCTCGAGGCGCTCGACATCCGCAATGCGGTCCTGGGCGGACATTCCATGGGCGGCACAATCAGCCTGATGGCCGCCGCCGAGACCCCCGGGCGGGTTCGCGGGATCGCCCTCTTCGACCCGGTGATCATGGCGCCGGGCTTCGCCGCCCAGAGCGGCAACCGGCCCCTGACCGGCGACAACCCGCTCCTCCAGGGCGCCCTCCGCCGCCGGCCGGTCTTCCCCAGCCGTGAGGCTGTGATCACGTCCTACAGCGGCAAGGGCGCCTTCCGCGCCTGGACCCCCGAAATGCTGGCCGACTATATCGAGGATGGCTTCCACGACACGCCATCCGGCGAGGTCGAGCTGAACTGCCCGCCCGCCTGGGAAGCCTCGAACTTCGCCAGCCATGGCCACGACCCCTGGCCGTCCTTCCAGGGCGCGGGCGTCCCGATCCGGATCCTCAAGGCCGAGACCGGCTCGACCTGCCGTTCCGATGGCCACGAGGCCGGGCTGACTGCGGACGGGCGGATCCGGCTGGAGGTTATTCCCGGGACCACCCACTTTCTGCCGATGGAACGGCCGGACCTCGTGCGCCAGACGCTGACTGACCTGGTCGCGGGGTGAGGTTCCGGCAGGGGCTGCTGCGACTCAGCTGACCCCCACCGGCCCGCTGCGCGGTCCACCTCCCCCTGGGGGGAGGAATTACAGAGCCAATTGCTCCCCATCAGGGGGAGCTCCCGGCGTAGCCGGGTGAGGGGGTCAAAGGATGCGCAGGGGGCCTTAGAGCCCGATCCCGGCGATGGCCCGGCTGCGGAACTCCGCCTGAGCCGCCTCCGAGATGTCGACCACCTTGCGCGCGTCGAGGTCAAAGCTGATCACGACCGCCTCGGCGCTGGCCCAGGGCCGGCCGGTGACAGGATCCACCATCCAGTGGAACACCCGGCGGGTGCGGGACGTGCAGTCGGCAAAGCCCGAGCGGACCTCGACATGGTCACCGACCGAGGGCCAGGCATGATGGACCACCCGGTACTCCAGGACGGCACCACCGATGCGCAGGGGCGGGTCCCCGGCGGCGGCGTCCGGTCCAGGTCGGGTCGGGCCGAACAGGCGGGCCACACCGTCGGAGACGCGGCCGATGAACATTTCCGGTCGCATCCGCCCGAAGACGTCAAGTTCATCGGCCCGCACGACGCCCAGGCCGATCCGGGTCATGCCGGTTCGCTCGGCGAAGGCGAGGCCCGCGCGGGTCTGGACCAGGGGCGCGAGGTCAATGCTTCGGGGACCGGCAAAGGCAGGTACCTCGCAGGCCAGGCCCGCGCAGGCCCTGCGAATGCGGTCTGGCCAGGGAAAGGGCAGGAGGTCTCCCGCCGTGGCATGGTCAACCTTGATCCGGAAGGTGGCGGCGGGCTCTCCATCGGCGTGCCGCAGGACCACCAGAAGGTCTGCATCGGACTCGCCAAGGGCGATCACGCCGCCCGAGGCCCAGAGGCAGGCGCCCGCCCGGGCCTCGCGCAGGAACCGCATATGCAGGTCGCGGACGGCCAGGGTGGCACCGCCGCTACTTGCAAAGGCGTCGGGCATGCCCATCAGGCGCGACAGGCCGGCGAGGGCCTCCATGGCCTTGGCCACCCAGAACCGGACGTTCAGGTGCCCCATCTCGTCGCATTCCCAGGTGTTGACGCCGCCGCTCCACACCTCCACAGACTCGCCCAAGACCGGCTCCCTTCGCCGCGATCACCCGAATCTGCAGAGGTTAGGCCCTGAAGCCCCAGGCGGCCAGTTCACAAACCCGCCGACGCCAGGCCCCGGTACCTGGCGCTGTCGCGCGACTGGCCCACGTCCTGATCGCCGCCGCGGTCCTGCTGCTGCTGCCCAGCGGCCTGCAGATCTTCAACGCCCATCCGACCCTCTATACCGGCGAGACCTCGGCCCGGGAGCGGGCCTGGCTGCAGATCGGGTCCCGGGAGCGAGGCGATTCCCTCACCGGCTACCTCAGGCTGGGCGGACGCGAGATAGAGACCACCGGGCTGCTGGGTTGGTCGGGGCCTGCGGGTGAGCGCGAGAAGCGGGCCTTTCCGGCCTGGACGACCCTTCCCGGCTACCAGTCCCTCGCCACGGGGCGAAACTGGCACCTGGCCGCCGCCTGGCTCCTGGGCCTGGGCCTGGGCGTCTACCTGGCGGTGGGCCTGGCGTCGGGCCGCCTCGCCGCGGTCCTGGTGCCGACCCGGGAAATGCTCCGGCCCAGGGCGGTCCTGGCGGACCTGGTCGGGCACCTGACCCTCCGGTTTCCGCCGGCGGCGCAGGGCTACAACCTCCTGCAGCGCCTGGCCTACCTTTTCGTCGTTGCCGTCGCCCTGCCTGTCATGATCGTCTCGGGCCTCGCCATGTCGCCCGCCGTCCACGCTGCCGCGCCCTGGACCGGCGATCTCTTCGGGGGGCGGCAGTCGGCCCGCTCGGCCCATTTCCTGGGTGCCCTGGCCCTCGCCCTCTTCTTCCTCGTCCACATGGCCATGCTCCTGCTGCACCAGCCCCTCCGCCGCCTGCGCCTGATGACCTTCGGCCCTGGGAAGGATCGGTCATGACGGCCTCGCGGCGTTCCTGGCTGAGGGGTCTTTCGGTGGCGGCCGCCGCCGCCTTTGTCTCGGCCTGCGACCGGATCGCGGGCGACCCTGGGGTGCGCGCCGGCCTGAGGAGCGCCGAGCGTCTGAACCTCGGCCTGCACCGGCGGTTGTTCGACCGCAGGACCCTGGCCCGGGAATATCCCGAGGCCGCCATCTCCGCCGACTTCCCGGCCAACGGCTCGACCAATCCCTCGGACCTCGACTACCGGGCCCTGGCCGAAGGCGGTTTCGCGGCTTACCGGCTTGTGGTGGACGGCCTGGTCGACAGGCCCCTGTCCCTCGACCTCGCCGCCCTCCGGGCGCTTCCGGCCCGCAGCCAGGTGACCCGACATGACTGCGTGGAGGGCTGGTCGGCCATCGCTCGCTGGTCAGGCGCGCGCCTTGCGCCCCTGCTGGCGCAGGCGGGACTGAAGCCCGAGGCCCGCTACCTGGTCTTTCACTGCTTCGATACCCTGGACCCGGAGGCGGGCGAGCAGGGGCGCTATTACGAGAGCATCGACCTGGTGGACGCCCTGCATCCCCAGACCCTGCTGGCCTACGAGATGAACGGCGCGCCCCTGGGGATCGCCCATGGCGCGCCAGTCCGTCTGAGGGTCGAGCGCCAGCTGGGCTACAAGCACGCCAAGTATGTGCGGCGCATCGAGGTCGTGGCGGACTTCAGCCACATCTCCGGTGGCCGGGGCGGCTTCTGGGAAGACCGCGGCTACGAGTGGTACGCGGGGATCTGAAGCGACCCCCGCGCCCGGTTCCGGCTTAGCTCGCCTTGGCGAAGAGATCTGCCCAGCGCCGCTTGCGACGGGTCTTCCAGGACCCGCGATGCCAGGCGTCTGAGGCGATCAGGGGAATGACCGTGGTGGCCTCGGCGAAGACCATCTGCTCCCAGGTCACGTCCACCTTGCCCCAGGAGCAGGCCTCCTTGAGGGTCGAGGACGAGCAGGCGCCGTCGCGGACGTCAGCCACGGTGATCTGGACCGCGTACTTGTGCATCTCGGCCTCGTGGCCAAGGATTTCCGCACAGACCACGGTGTCCTGGGCGAAGTTCTTCGGCACGCCGCCGCCCACCATGAGGAGGCCGGTGGTCCCCGCCGCCAGCTTGATGTCGGTCAGTTCGCGGAAGTCGGCGATGGCGTCGATGGTCAGGTAGGGCTTGCCCGCCTTCATGCGCTCGACCTGGTGCTTCACCAGGCCGAAGCCGGCCGAGGAATCGGTGAAGGCCGGGCAGAAGATCGGCGCTCCCTCGTGGAAGGCGGTCTCGATGAGGGAGCCGGGCTTGCGGGCGTTGCCGGCCGCCAGCCAGCGGCCCATCTCGTGGATGAACTCGCGGCTCGAATAGGGCCTGGGCTCCAGCATGTTGGCGATCTCATAGATAATCGCATCGCACTTCTGGAGCTCTTCCTCGTCGATGTAGGTGTCGTAGATGCGGTCGATGTAGAGGTCCCGCAGGTCGCGGTCGTCGACATTCGACTGGGCCTGGTAATGGCGGAAGCCCAGGGCCTCGAAGAAGTCCATGTCAATGATCGAGGCACCCGTCGCGACGATGGCGTCGATCATCCCGTACTTCACCATGTCCCGGTAGATGTGCATGCAGCCGCCGGCGCTGGTGGAACCCGCCAGGGTCAGCCAGGTCGAGCAGTCCGGGTCCTCAAGGGACATGGACCAGATATCCGCCGCGCGGGCGGTATCGCGGCTTGTGAAGCTCATGGCCCGCATGGCGTCGATCACCGGGCGGGCGTCATACTGGTCGATGGCTACGTGCTCGACCTTGGCCGACAGCAGCTCTTCCTTGCGATTGGGTTTCGAGGATTCAGCGTTCATTCTCTTCAGGTCTCCGGAGAGGTGAGCGCCCGTCGCAATGGGAGGGGCGCGGCCGGGACGGAGCGACCGACCGCGCCATAGGGGAGTCCGGCGAGCTCTACTTCCGCCGCCGCTTGCGTCCGCGGGCCTTGGTCAGGCGCACCACGTTCTGGGTCTCGCTGCGGGGCGCCGGTATGGACCTGCGGGCGAGGCCGAACATGGAGGCGGCGGGAGCGTCCTCGCAGGCGACGGTCTCGATGTCGCCGAAGCCGTTGAAGCGGGTGGCCATGGTCACGCCATAGGCACCCAGCATGCCGATCTCGATGAAATCGCCTTCGGCGACATCCTCGGGCAGCCAGAACGGGCCGGGCATGTAATCGATGGCGTCGCAGGTCGGACCGAAGAACCGGAACGGGCGAAGGGGGCCCTCCAGCACCTCAGCGCCGTGCTCTGAGCGCCGCATGGCCTTGACCGGGAAGGGCCAGCGGGCGTGGGCGGCGTCGAATAGGCCGCCGTAGGCACCGTCGTTCAGGTAGAGGGCGTCGCCCTTGCGCAGCTCCACGCAGGTGACGATGGACGAGGCCTCCGCCACGAGGGCCCGGCCAGGCTCGCACCAGAGCTCGGTGGTCTCATGGACCATCATGTCGGCGAAGCCGCGCTGGATGGCGTCGAAGTAATCTTCCAGGGCGGGAGGGGTCATGCCCGGATAGATCGACGGGAAGCCGCCGCCCACGTCGACCACGTCCGCCAGCACGCCGGCCCGCACCAGGGCGCGGGAGGCCTGGGCCATGGCCGCGCTATAGGCGGTCGGCCGCATGCACTGGCTGCC
>CAIWHQ010000333.1 GCA_903912465.1 uncultured Alphaproteobacteria bacterium
CCTCGGGGGTGGCCTCCCTCAGGAAGGCCCGCTTCGGGTTGTAGGGAACCGGCATCTCCATCTCGACGACCCGGGTCACCGTCACGTCGCCAATCCGCCACCTGAGCATGCCGCCCTCCCCTTTGGGCCTGCTGCCTAGCGCAGGCCAGCGTTGATCTGGTCGAGCGCCGACTGTCCCGGCACCAGCTCGGCGTCAGACAGGCTGTTCAGCGGACGGTCGGTAGTGCCCAGGGCACCGTGCAGGTCGCCCGGCTCCGGGTTCACATACAAGAGGCCGGTCACGATCTCGCCCGCAGCCTGCCGTTCGGCCAGGTAGGACAGGGCCGCGATGCGGTCGGTGGGATCGTAGTGCTCGGACAGCTTGTGCAGGGACAGGACCGAACCGTCGTGCTGGGTCACAGAGATCGTCGTGCCGGGCTCGTAGTCGACCTCGATGGGCTTGCGGTCAGTAATCATGTCGAGCCGGTTCACGGCCTCGTTGTGCTCGCGGACATAGTCGTAGCTCTTGGTCGAGCCCGCGTGGTTGTTGAATTGGACGCAGGGGCTGAGGGTGTCGATGAAGGCCGGGCCGGGATGGCGGATGGCGGCCTTGATCAGGGGCACCAGCTGGGCCTTGTCACCGGAGAACGACCGGCCCACGAAGGTCGCGCCCAGCTGCAGGGCGAGGCTGACCATGTCGATGGCGGAGTCATGGTTGACCACCCCGCGCTTGGACTTGGACCCCCGGTCAGAGGTGGCCGAGAACTGGCCCTTGGTCAGTCCGTACACGCCGTTGTTCTCGACGATGTAGGTCATGTTCACGCCGCGCCGGATGGCGTGGGCGAACTGGCCGAGGCCGATGGACGCGGAGTCGCCGTCTCCGGAGACGCCCAGGTAGATCAGCTCGCGATTGGCGAGGTTGGCACCGGTCAGGACCGAGGGCATCCGGCCGTGGACGGTGTTGAATCCATGCGAATTGCCCAGGAAATAATCCGGCGTCTTGGATGAGCAGCCGATGCCCGACAGCTTGGCCACCCGGTGGGGAGGCAGATCGAGCTCGTAGGCCGCCTGGATGATGGCCGACGAAATGGAGTCGTGCCCGCAGCCAGCGCAGAGGGTCGAAACCGACCCCTCGTAGTCCCGGCGCAGGAAGCCGAGGGCGTTGGGCGCAAGGGCCGGGTGATGCAGCTTGGGCTTGGCGATGTAGGTCATTCGGCGGCCTCCCGGAGCGGGCGCGAGCCCGGCGGCTGGGTTGCGTCCATCAGGCTGGAGATGGAGGAAACGATGAAGCGGGCGGTGATCGGCGTTCCGTCAAAGTGCAGGATCGGGACCAGCCGGTCCGGATCGCCCCCGTTCTCCGCCATGAGAAGGGTGCGCAGCTGGGCGTCGCGGTTCTGCTCAATCACGAAGATTCGGTCGTGCGAGGCCAGGAAGTCGTCCACCTCCGAGGAGAAGGGGAACCCGCGGACGCGAAGGGCGTCCAGCCGGCGGCCCTGGCTCTCGAACAGGCCAAGGGCCTCGTGCATGGCCGGACCGGTGGACCCGTAATAGATCACCCCGTCCCGGGTGGGGGCGCTGGCGGGGCGCAGCTCGGGGGCCGGAATAAGGGACTTGGCGGTCTCGAACTTGCGCAGCAGGCGCTGGACGTTATCCACATAGACCGACCCCTCTTCGGAGTACCGGGCATAGGGATTGCGGGAGGTGCCGCGGGTGAAATAGCCGCCCTTGGTCGGGTGGACTCCGGGATAGGTCCGGTAGGGGATCCCGTCGCCGTCCACGTCGAGATAGCGGCCAAAGTCCCGGCCAGCCTCAAGCTCGTCATGGGTCATGACCTTGCCGCGATCCATCCGGCGCGCGTCATCCCAGCTGAAGGGCTCGGTCAGCCATTCGTTCATGCCCATGTCGAGGTCGAGCATGACGAAAACCGTGGTCTGCAGGCGGTCCGCCAGGTCGAAGGCCAGGGCGCCGAAGGTGAAGCACTCGCCCGGGTCCATCGGCAGCAACATGGGGTGCTTGGTGTCACCATGGCTGGCGTAGGCGGCCCCGATCAGGTCCGCCTGCTGTGTACGGGTCGGCATGCCCGTGGAGGGACCACCCCGCTGGACGTCGAAGATCACCGCAGGGATCTCGGCGAAGTAAGACAGACCGATGAACTCGGTCATCAGGGAGATGCCCGGACCTGAGGTGCAGGTAAAGGCGCGGGCACCATTCCACCCCGCGCCGATGACGACCCCAATGGAGGCGATCTCATCCTCGGCCTGGACGATGGCGAAGTTGGCCTTGCCGCTCTCCGGATCGACCCGCAGGTCCTGGCAGTAGCTCGTGAAGGCCTCGGCCAGGGAGGTCGAGGGCGTGATCGGATACCAGGCGCAGACCGTGGCGCCGCCA
>CAIWHQ010000334.1 GCA_903912465.1 uncultured Alphaproteobacteria bacterium
GCCGGCATGCAGGACCGCCTGGCCGGCGACCCCGAAGCCCTGGCCGCCCGCTTCGCCCGGGGCAAGGGCGTGGTCCTGCCCGGCTGCGACCACTTCTCCGCCATCCCCCACGGCCTCACCAAGGCCGCCGTCTTCGACTTCCTCGACGGGCTGGACGACGAGGACCCCTGGGGGCGGTGAGGGGGCGGGGCGAGATGGCCGGGCTAACGGGACTTGACGCTCTTGCCCTTGAAGACCGGCATCGCAGCGCCCTCGAACAGGCCCTGGCCTGGCTGCCTGAGGTCATCACGCCCGTCGGCATTCTGGTGTCGGGCAGCCTAGTCCGGGGTAATCCGCACCCTGCCAGCGACCTTGATATTGTTGTCCTGCACGACGCGCCCTGGCGGCGCAGGGTTCAGAGATGGTTCAACGGAACGCCGGTCGAGGTCTTTTTCAATTCCGAGGCCTGGCTCAGGCACAGCCTCAAGAAAGAGACAGCACAGGGACGCCCGGTCATGGCCCACATGCTCGCCACAGGCGCGACGCTGCTGGACACTGAGGATCGGCTCTCCGCCCTGCGGAAGGAAGCCCTGACAGTTCTGGAGAGAGGTCCGGGCTTTTCACCCGACGCCCTGCTCCGAGACCGATACGCCGCCGCGACCCAGGTCGAAGACGCCCTCGATTTCCGCGACGAAGACACCGCAGACGCCAGACAGGTTCGAGCTCTGGCGGTGGCCGCCCTTGTGCGCCATGCCTTCCTCAAGAGAAACCAGTTCCTCCCCCGTCCGAAGGAGAGGCTGCAGGTTCTCGCACAGTCGCAGCCGGAGCTGGCCAGTCGCCTCTCCGCAGCCCTCCAGCTCCCGCATTCAGAAGCCCTGACGGCCCTCAGAGAGGCCTCTGAGAGCCTCATCGGCGGCGCTGGTTTCTTCGAGTGGGACTCCGGACCGGAGACGACCCTTGGGGGCGGTGAGGCCGGGAGCGCTCAGAGTGGGATCATGACGATCGTCCGGATCACCCCGCTCCTGAACGTGGCGGATGTCGAGCGCAGCCGCCAGTTCTACGCTGAGACAATGGGCTTCCAGGTCTCTGACCTGGCCGGACCGCAGGACGATCCGGTCTGGGCGCGGCTCACCCGCGGGGAGGCCGCCCTGATGCTCAACCGGCGCGGGGAGGGACGCGATCGTCGCCTTTTCGAGCGGGCCGACCACCGGGATGTGGTGCTCTACATCTGGGTAGAAGACGCAGCGGACCTTCATGGCCGGCTCGTCCGGCTGGGCGTCGACGTCGGTGATCTCGAGCAGCAGGACTACGGCCTTCTGCAATTCGCGCTCTACGACCCGGACGGGTATGAGTTGGCAATCACCGGACCGCCGAGTCCGGCCTGAGCCCCAAATCCCGCCCCCTTAGTCCCGCGGCCCCATGTTGTACGGCCCGCCCTTCTTGAGGGCGACGCGGTAGGCCGGGCGGTCCTGGCAGCGGCGGACCCAGGCGGCGAGGCGCTCGTGGCCGGCCAGGCGGCCCAGCATGGCGCCGGCCTCGCCCACGAAGCTCATCTGGATGTCGGCCAGGCTGAAGTCGCCCAAGAGGTAGTCGCGGCCCGCAAGCGCCCCGTCGACAAAGCCCAGGTGGTTGGCGATCTCGCTCTCGATGCGCGGCTGCAGGGGGGCGCCGGCCTCGCCCAGGCGGCGGACATACATGTCCAGCATCAGGGGCAGCATGGCCGAGCCTTCGGCATAGTGCATCCACTGCTGGTAGACGTCGTACTCCGGCGAGGCAGACGGCGGGGCCAGGCGGCCGTCGGCGCAGCGGCGCGACAGGTAGTCGAGGATGGCGCCCGATTCGAAGACCACCTGGCCGTCGTGCTCGATGACCGGCGACTTGCCCAGGGGGTGGATGGCCTTCAGCTCCGGCGGTGCCAGGCGGGTGGCGGCGTCGCGGGCGTGGTGGCGGATCTCGTAGGGCAGGCCCAGCTCCTCAAGGGCCCAGAGCACGCGCTGGGAGCGGGAATCGTTCAGGTGATGGACGGTGATCATGGTCGAAGGTCCCTGGCCGGCGGGGCGGTTCAGCGGGGTGTGTCGCGGGCCGAAAGCTTGGCCTATAAGGCCGGTGATGAGCGAGGCCCTGATCCTACCCCGATTTGTCGCCTGCCTGCACCTCTCGGCGCAGGCAGCCGATTCCGTCACCGCCCGGGTGCGCCGGGCCGTCGAGGTCCTGGTGGCGCCCGGCGGCCGCGTGGACCGCGACCGGCTCGATGCCGAGCAGCACGCCGCCCATGGCCTGGCCTGGTGCGCGTCCTACGCCGAGACCCTGCGCCAGGTCGCCCTGTGGGCCGAACGGCTGGAGGCCACCGGCGCCCTGACCGAGGCCGAGGCCCTGCCGGCCCAGCTCCTGGCCTTCGAGTACGTCTCGCAGTTGGCCGGCGGCCTGCCCATGAACCAGGGCGAGACCTTCCGCCCTGCCGACCTGGGCGTGGAAACGGGCGACCTTGCCCCCCTGCTGGCCGAACTTCGCCCCGGCGCCTCCCAGGCGGTGAAGACCCGGATCGTGGAGCTGCTGGCGGAGGCCCAGGGTCGCGCCGCCCTGGAGGCCTCGGGCCTGGATGAGACCCTGGAGGCCATCCGCGACCAGTTCACGGACTTCACCCGGACCCGGGTGGCGCCCTTCGCCCAGGGCTGGCACCTGCGGGATGAGCTGATCCCGACCTCCCTCCTGCAGGAACTGTCCGACCTCGGGGTCTTTGGCCTGACCCTGCCCGAGGCCTGGGGCGGGGCCGGCCTGGGCAAGACGGCCATGTGCGTGGTCTCCGAGGCCCTGTCCCGGGGCTGGATCGCCGCCGGCTCCCTGGGGACCCGCTCGGAGATCGCCGCCGAGCTGATCCTGGCCCACGGCACGGAGGACCAGAAGGCCCGCCTCCTGCCCGGCATTGCCTCGGGCGAGATCATCCCCACCGCTGTCTTCACCGAGCCGGACACCGGATCGGACCTCGGCGCCCTGCGCACCCGGGCCGAGCTGTCCGGCGATGCCTGGCGCATCTTCGGTGCCAAGACCTGGATCACCCACGCCGCCCGGGCCGACCTTATGACCCTCTTGGTCCGCACCGAGCCGGGCACGAAGGACCACCGGGGCCTGTCCATGCTGCTGGCGGAAAAGCCCCGCGGAACCGACGCCGAGCCCTTCCTCGCCCCTGGCATGAGCGGCGGCGAGATCGGGGTCATCGGCTATCGGGGCATGAAGGAATACGACATCGCCTTCGACGGCTTCGAGGTCCCGCAGGACGCCCTCCTGGGCGGCCAGACCGGCAAGGGCTTCTCCCAGCTCATGGCCACCTTCGAGAGCGCCCGCATCCAGACCGCCGCCCGGGCCGTGGGCGTCGGCCAGGCCGCCCTGGACGAGGCCCTGGCCTACGCCCTCCAGCGCCGCCAGTTCGACCGGCCCATCGCCGAGTTCCCCCGCGTCGCCAACAAGCTGGCCATGATGGCCGCCGAGCTCCTGGGTGCACGGCGCCTCACCTGGTTTGCCGCCGAGGCCAAGGACCAGGGCCGCCGCTGTGACCTTGAGGCCGGCATGTCCAAGCTCATCGCCGCGCGCATCGCCTGGGCCGCCGCTGACAACGCCGTCCAGGTCCATGGCGGGGCCGGCTTCGCCACCGAGCAGGTCGCCAGCCGCCTGCTGGCCGACGCCCGTATCCTCAACATCTTCGAAGGCGCCGGTGAGGTGCAGGCCCAGGTCATCGCCCGCCGCCTGCTCGAAGTCGCCAACTAGGACATCCCGAAAGGACGCCCATGGACGTCGTCTTCAAGTACCTGATCCCCGCGGCCCTGCTGGCCGTGCTTGTGACCCTTGGGTTCGGCCTCTACGCCCTCTTCCGCGGTGGCGAATTCGGTCGGTCCTATTCCAACCGGCTGATGCGCCTGCGGGTCCTGACCCAGGCCGTCGCCGTGGCCATTCTGGCCGCCGCCCTCTGGTGGCGGCAGCAGGCGGGCTGAACCATGGTCCTGATCAACCGCATCTACACCCGCACGGGCGACGCCGGGACCACCCGCCTGGCCTCGGGGGCGGAAGTCTCCAAGTCTGACCTGCGCGTGGCCGCCTACGGTGACGTGGACGAGGCCAATGCCTGCCTGGGCCTGGCGCGCCTGCACACCACCGGGACGGACCTGGACCCCCTGCTGGCCCGCCTGCAGAACGAGCTCTTCGATCTCGGCGCCGACCTCGCAACGCCTCCGGGGCCAGCCGAGGACCGGGCCCTGCGCATCCTCGATTCGCAGGTGGCGCGCCTGGAGGCCGAGATCGATGCCCTGAACGCCGGGCTCGGCGAGTTGACCTCCTTCATCCTGCCCGGGGGAAGCCCGGCGGCAGCCTTCCTGCACCTGGCCCGCACGGTCTCCCGTCGGGCC
>CAIWHQ010000335.1 GCA_903912465.1 uncultured Alphaproteobacteria bacterium
GGCGAGGAACAGGATGACCGCCGACAGTTCCGCCGGCGAGACCCAGAGGGCGGGATCGGCCTTGGGCATGTCCGCCCGGTTGGCGGGCGTGTCGAGGATGGAGGGCAGGACCGCGTTGACGGTGATCCTGTCCCCCTTCAGCTCCTCGGCCAGGCTCTCCGTGAGGCGGTGCACGCCCGCCTTGGAGGCGGCGTAGGCGCCCATGCCGGCACCGGAGCGCAGGGCGGCGTTGGCCCCGACATTGATGATCCGTCCCGCCTGCGACCCACGCAGGTGCGGCAGGGCCGAGCGGCAGGCGTTGGCCGCCGTCGCCACGTTCAGGCGGTAGAGCCGCTCCCAGGTTTCGGCGTCACCGTCCGCCAGGGTCTGCCAGGAAAAGCCCCCGGCGATGTTGAGCAGGGCGTCGATCCCGCCGAGGGCAGAGGCGGCGGTGTTCACCGCCAGGTGGGCAGACGCCGGATCGGTCAGGTCGACCCCGGACAGGACGAAGGCACCCGGCCCGCAGTCGGCCACAAGGCCGTCCGGGGGCTCGGGCGCGAAGTCCAGGAGGGCGATGCGGTCGCCGTGGGCCGCGGCGGCCTTCGCCACCGCGGCGCCCAGGACCCCGAAGGCCCCGGTGACGACGATCCTGCGTCCGGTCACCGGCGTCCTACAGACGCTCGATGATGGTCACGTTGGCCAGGCCACCGCCTTCGCACATGGTCTGAAGGCCATAGCGACCGCCCCGGCCCTTGAGGGCATTGACCAGGGTGGCCATCAGCTTGGTGCCCGAGGCGCCGAGGGGGTGGCCCAGGGCGATGGCGCCGCCATTGATGTTCAGCTTGTCGGGGTCGACCCCGAGGCGCTGCAGGTAGGCGACCGGGACGGAGGCGAAGGCTTCATTGACTTCGAAGACGTCGATGTCCTCGACCTTCATGCCAGCCTTCTTCAGGGCGCGCTCGGTGGCCGGAAGCGGGGCTTCCAGCATGATCACCGGGTCATGGCCCATCACCGACAGGTGGTGGATGCGGGCCAGGGGGGTCAGGTTGTGCTCTTTCAGGGCCTGCTCGGACACCACCATGACGCCCGAGGCGCCATCGCAGATCTGGCTGGAGGAGGCCGCCGTGATCCGGCCGCCTTCGCGCAGCAGCTTCACGCCCTTGATGCCGTCGAGGCTGGCCTCAAAGCGGATGCCCTCGTCCACCGTATGGAGGGTCTTGTTGCCGTCGGCGTCCGTGATCTCGACGCCGATGATCTCGTCCTTGAAGGCGCCCGACTGGCTGGCGGCGATCGCCCGCTGGTGGCTGCGATAGCTGTACTCGTCCAGCTGGTCCTTGGTCAGGTTGTACTTCTCGGCGACCATTTCCGCGCCCATGAACTGGGAGAACTGGATGCCGGGATAGCGCTCTTCCTGCCAGGGGCTCTTCGGCAAACCGAAGCCGTTCTGGGCCGGGAGGGAGACCGACAGGCCCATGGGCACGCGGCTCATGCTCTCGACGCCGGCGGCGATGACCACGTCCATGGTGCCGGACATGACCGCCTGGGCGGCGAACTGCAGGGCCTGCTGCGAGGAGCCGCACTGGCGGTCGACGCTGGTGCCGGGCACGCTCTCAGGCAGCCTGGAGGCCAGCACGGCGTTGCGCGCGACGTTGGTGGACTGCTCGCCCACCTGCATCACGCAGCCCATGATCACGTCTTCGACCGCCGCCGGGTCGATGGAGGTCCGGTCGACCAGGTCGTTCAGCACGACGGCCGCGAGGTCCGTCGGATGCCAGTCCTTCAGCTTGCCGCCCTTGCGGCCGCCGGCGGTACGACCCGCCGCAACGATATAGGCTTCGCCCATGTCTTCGCTCCCACGCTCGCCCCCGGGCGATCCCAGGGTGCATTCGGGTGGGAACATAGGCCCCGTACGCGGGGGAAGCCAAGCCGTTCCGAAGCCCGAACTTGGGTTCAGGCCAGGATTCAGGCCGGGCTTCAGGCCGAGAAGGCCTGGGCAAGGATGCGATTGAGGGCCTCAGCGTCGATCGCATCAAAGGCGGCGGGGATCTCGGCATCGACGTCCAGCACCGCGATCAGCCCGCCGGCAGCGTCGAAGACCGGGCAGACGATCTCGCTGGCCGACCGGGAGTCGCAGGCGATGTGGCCGGGAAAGGCGTGGACGTCCTCCACCACCACCGTCTCGCGACGCTCGGCCGCGGTGCCGCAGACCCCCTTGCCAAAGGGGATGCGCAGGCAGCCCAGTGTGCCCTGATAGGGCCCCAGGACCAGCTCGCCGGGCCGGCTCGGATCTACCCGGTAGAAGCCGGTCCAGAAGAAGTGCGGAAAGGTCTGGGCCAGCATGCCCGCCACCACCGCCATCCGCGCGGTCCGGTCGGGCTCGCCCTCGAGGACCGAGGCGATCTCCTCCGCCAGGGCGGCGTAGCGCGCGGCCTTGTCCCGGGGGAGTTCTGTGGAGTTGAAGGCTTCGGCCATGGGGTCCTTCTAGCATCACCCGGCCCCCGGCGGCGATACCGTGCCGCGGCCCTGCTGGAGCGGTTCCCGCCGCAGGGCTGACGACCCCCAAGAAAAAGGCGGCGCCCCGCGAAGGACGCCGCCCGTTTCCGCTCCTGGCCCTTTCAGGCCCGGATCACATCCGGTGCAGGGCGCACAGCTTGTTGCCGTCCGGATCGCGCAGGTAGGCCAGGTAGAGCTTGCCCTGGCCGCCTTCGCGCACGCCGGGCGGGTCCTCGCAGGTGGTGCCGCCGGCAGCGACGCCCGCCGCGTGCCAGGCGTCGGCCTGGGCCGGCGTGGTGCAGGCAAAGCCGATGGTGCCGCCATTGCCGGCCGTAGCCGGCTCGCCGTTGATCGGCTGGCTCACCGAGAAAATGCCCGTGGGCGTGATGTAGAAGATCCGGTGCCCGTCCACCCGGGCCGGCGGCACGCCCAGCGTGCCGAGCACGGCGTCGTAGAAGGTCTTGGCCGTCTCCAGGTTATTGGTGCCGATCATGATGTGCGAGAACATCGGTGTTTCCCCTTGCAGCGCCCGCCCAATGCGGGCGGATCCGGCGCGCATCCAACTGGGTTTGGGGGTTGGAGGCAATGGGGGGAGACGCGGACAGGAGGCTGAATATGTACAGTTTCAGGCCGGTGGTCCCGGAAGACCAGGCGCTCATCTGTCGCCACCGGGTCGAGATGTTCCGTGCCTCTGGCCGGGACGAGGCCATCCTTGCGGAGATGGACGGGCCGTTCGGCGAATGGCTGCGTCCCCGACTCGCCTCCGGCGCCTACTTCGGATGGCTGGGGATGATCGGATCCGGCGAGGTCGTCGCCGGGCTCGGCATGATGGTCATCGACTGGCCGCCGCACCCCTCGCACCCGACCCAGTCGGCCCGCGGCTACATCCTGAACGTCTTCGTCGAACCGGAGCAACGGGGCCGGGGCCTCGCCCGCGCCCTCATGGACCTGGCCATGGAAGAGGCCCGCCGGCGCGGCCTGGACCACATGATCCTCCACGCCACCCCCATGGGCCGCCCCCTCTACGAGGTCCTCGGCTGGACCCAGACGAGCGAGATGGGGCTGAGTTTGCGGGATGGGGGGTGAGGGGGCGGCTTGGTTTTTTGGCTTTCAGCGCGCGCTGAAATTAGTCATCTGGTGAAATCAAGTTTGACATTTCCAATCTTTGGGCTAATTTCAACGCGTGCTGAAAACCCCACAAGAACTGAAAATCGCGTGGGAGGCCGCACTCCAACTGACGGCCATCATAAAGGAAGTGCCGGCAACCGACGTCGGTCCAATAGATCACGAACCTTGCGGTCCCGGCAGCGATCTAGACTTCCTCCTGCACTACAGCATCAACGGCAAACCCCAAGTGCTGGCTTGCGAAGTGAAGGGCAGTGGTCAACCCCGGTACGCTCGAAACGCGATCTTCCAGTTACGCAACTATGTGGCCCATGACGCTGCACAGGCCTCGCCGGTTTTCATCGCGCCCTACCTCTCCAAGGAGGTGCGCCAGCTTTGCCGCAAGCACGACATCAATTACTACGACTTGCAGGGGAACTGCAGGCTGGCGTTGCCAGGGTTGTTCATCGAGCGCAGCGTCGCTGAGAAGCCGCCCTCCGAGCGCCGCGAGCTGAAGTCGCTTTTCCGGCCCAAGTCAGCGCGTGTGCTGCGCTTCTTACTTCGTGCACCGCATCGCCTCGTTAAGCTCACCGAGATTTCGAGAGAGGCGCGGATCAGCATCGGCCAAGCGCACAATGTGAAGGAGGCCCTTATCGCCCGCGATTGGGGCGCCTCCAATTCAGATGGGTTTCGGCTGACCGAACCCGACGCCCTGCTTGACACTTGGCGTGAAGTTTATGAACCGCCTGAAGGCTCAACGTTGGAGTTCTACACCCTTCTGCACGGCAAGGTGCTGGAGACCGCACTTCGCGACGCCGTTGCGAAGGCCAACTCCGATGGGCATGCAGCGCTGGCATCGTTCACCGCGGCCGAGTGGCTCGCTCCCTTCGTGCGCCATCCCACCCGTCACCTATATGCCGACGCAGCCGCGTTGCTGCACCTGAAGAATGCTCTAGAGCTCAGCCCTGCGCCCACCGGCGCAAATGTTCGAATCACCGTTCCGACGGATGAAGGCGTCCTCCTCGACACAATTGAACCCGTACCTGGCCTTCTTGTCACCAGTCCGGCCCAAACCTATCTAGACCTAAGTATAGCCGGAGAGCGCGGACGCGAAGCCGCTGATCACCTTCGTCTCTATTGCCTCCAGTGGTCGAGCTCGTGAACACCGATCCGAAACCCGGCGACTACGACGATCGGACCACAGCCGCGGTAATGAGCGTCCTTCTGGAGATCGGTCAAATCCTGGGCAGTTACCGCGGGAAGTTCGTGGTCATTGGCGGCACGGTGCCTTGGCTGCTGCTCGACAATCCAGAGATGCGACACATCGGCTCGTTCGACGTCGATCTCAGCCTTGATCCCGCTGCTCTGGGCGATGGCGAGTATGCAATGCTGATCGAGGAGCTGAAGAAACACGACTATGCGCAGAGCGACGATTTGAGGAAATTCCAGATGGTTCGCGAGGTCCCGGTCAAGGATGGTCCGCCAATAGGCGTGATCATCGACTTCCTGATGCCCCGTGACGCTGTCTTGACGAGAAATGATCCGCCGCTGGTGGAAAACTTCGCCGTCCAGAAAGCGGATGGTGCCGACCTCGCTCTCCGCTACTTTGAAACCATCAATCTCGAAGGCCTGATGCCCAAGGGTGGACACAATCAGGTGAAACTCGCCGTCGCGTCGGTTCCGGCTCTCCTAGCAATGAAGGGCTATGCCCTCAACGGACGGTTAAAGGAAAAGGACGCCTACGACATCTACTACTGCATCCGGAACTACCACGGGGGTGCGAAGGCTCTTGCGGTCGACTGCCTGCCACTTCTTGAGAACGCGGAGGCGGTCATCGGCTATCAGCACATCTCTAGCAAGTTCGAGCGACGAGACGGCCACGGACCAGAGTGCGTCCGGCGGTTCGCAGCCGAAGCAGGCATACTCGATGACCGAACAGCTGACCAATGGCAAACCGACGCCTTCGGACAGGTGGATGCTTGGCTAAGGGCCCTCGGAATTCGCGGTTGAGCCGGAGCATCGGGGCCAAGGCCTCGCCCGAGCCCTCATGGACCTGGCCATGGAAGAGGCCCGCCGGCGCGGCCTCGGCCACATGACCTTCCACGCCACCCCCATGGGCCGCCCCCTCTACGAAGCCCCGGGCTGGAGCCAGACGAGCGAGATGGGGCTGAGTTTGCGGGTAGGGGGTGAAGGCTAGGGTCAGGTTCTTGGGCTTGAGGTTACCCTGATCGAGCATCTTAACGAGTCCGCAGGTCACTCTGACCACTCATGATGTCAGAAGCGCACGACATCTCGCCAAGCAGCGGCCTGATTAGTTCTTGTTTTGTTTCGACTCGAGCTGATCATTTGGTAGAAAGAAACCCATCTCAATCTCGCGTTGGAGCCCTCATTGGGCCGTGCAACGCGCATTTGTCTTTCGGGGAATGATCACGCATGGCCGGTCTGCAAGAGTTACAAAAGGTCGCCCACCCGAAGGGAATTGAAGACTGGATGGAGCAGCGGCGGCGGGACGTTGCAGCGTCCTGGCGGAGCCCTGCTGAAATCCTCTCTCATCAACGCCCACTTCAACCGATCACCCTTCCAAGGACCCCAGGTCCCGGCGCACCGTCACGGACTGCCCACCAGTCGCCATTTCAAGACCCTGAGTTGGTGGAGCTGAGGCGCGAGCAGGCAGCCTTCAAGGACGTTGTACGCGCTGAGTCCCGCCGCAACAGCTGGATGGCCATTCCTGCACTTGCTCCGATCGCGGTTCCACTCTTGGCGGAAGGTGTAAGCCTGCTGACTGGAAGGCTGGCAGCATCTCAACTCAAGCGATTAGCGACCAATCAACTGAGTCAAGAAGCGGCTTCGGTCCCGTCTCCACTTACAGAAATCGAAAGAAACGTCGTTCGCGCGGCAGCTAGGAAACGGATCGCCCAGGCGAATGGGACTCCAGCAAGCAAAATCGATGGCGAGGTACATCACCGTGTTGCGCTCCGGTTCGCGCATCTGTTTCCAAACGCCGATCCCAATCGGCTTGCTAATCTGATCCCCCTAATGCGGGAGGCTCACTTGATCGCTAGCCGATCTGAGGCGGATTTTGTCCGTGCTCTGGCCGGACGCATTCCCACCCAAGCGGAAATAGTGGCGCAGGCCATGAGGTTGGATAAGCTAATAGAGCCCTACGTGTTGAGGGTCGGTGTCTCTAGACCCCCACCCCTCCCCCGAAAGTAGAAAACATCATGGGTTTCACGGTTCAGGAGTCCTGTTGCACACTGGATGCCCAGGGTGCGCTTCGCCGGCGGCCGGGGGGGAGTCCGGACGGCCTCGTGGCCTACGTCCGGGAACTTCTGGGCGACCAGATGCCCGCTGACCTCGAAGCCTTCTACCGCGAGGGCGTTGAGGCTGTCGGCGACTTCACGGCCATCCTCCCAAAGTGGAATGAACGCCCAGATCGGAGACGGGACGGCATGCTGCGGGCCCTCCTGCCGGCGCAGGCGGTCCCGATCTTCTCGGATGGAGCCGGGAGCCTGTATGGCCTGGACCTGTCCTCCGGCGCGGCGAGCCCGGCGGTCTACTTCTTCGATCACGAGGACCTGTTCGAGCGGCCGCGCTGGGCCGCCGGCTCTTCCCTGGCTCACTTCCTGCTGCTGCTGGGGCAGCAGGACCAGGCCATCGAGGAGGGGCGCGCGCCAGGCTGGGAACGCGGCATCGATCCAGACATCGACAAGTGCCCCAGGGCGCCGCCCATTTGGCTGGCAGGGTGACCGGCTAAAGCCGCTTTGTCGCGAAGGCGCGGCCGGAAGCCGACTTGAGGTATTTCTCGAAGGCGAAGGCCTGTCCCTCGTCAGAGAAGGCGAGGTAGGTCTTGATCTCCCACGGCGCGAACTTCGACGTATGTGAGACTTCTCCAGCGTTGTGACGCGTGAGCCGTGACCGCAGATCTCCGGTCACGCCGACATAGAAGCGCTCGGGCGTTTGCAGGCTTCGAAGGATGTAGACGTAGGTCATTCCTGAGCCTCCGATGAAGCCTGCGCCAGCCCGCCTCCGCCCTTCGGGCTTCGTCGCGGCAGCCTCCCCTCGCTTCGCCCCCACCCCCCTGGGCTGGCTTGCCGAGCCGTAGCTCGCGAAGCGAGCGGAGGCTGGTGGGCCCGGCAGGACTCGAACCTGCAACCAGACCGTTATGAGCGGTCGGCTCTAACCATTGAGCTACAGGCCCCCGCGCCGGGTTAGCATGGCGGCTGGCGTGTCGGAAGGCGCCGGGATGTTCAGCATGGGTTCAGGCGGGGGCGCAGAGGGTTGGCGCGGGGATGGGGGCGTCCTAGGCTGAATGCCGAACAAGGAGCGCCGACCCATGAAGACCGCAACCGCCGCCGTCCTCGCCCTCACCCTGGCCCTGCCCCTCCTGGCGGCGCGCCCCGCCCGGGCCGCCGAGGACCCCGCCACCCTGACGCTCTCGGCTGAAGGCGTCAGCCGGCTGGCGCCGGACATGGCGACCCTCTCCCTGGGGGTGATCACCGAGGCGCCCACCGCCGGCGAGGCCCTGAAGCTCAACGCCGAGCGCATGACGAAGGTGATGGCGGCGCTGAAGAAGGCGGGCCTGGCCGAGCGGGACATCCAGACCAGCGGCCTGTCGGTCTCGCCCCAGTACGACTATGCCAACAACAAGCCCCCCGCGCTGAGGGGCTACCAGGCCGCCAACCAGGTGACTGCCACGGTGCGCGACCTGTCCCGCCTGGGGCCGGTGCTGGACGCCACGGTGGGCGCCGGGGCGAACACGGCCGGCCAGGTGAACTTCGGCCTGTCCGATCCCCTCACCGCCCAGAACGCGGCGCGGGAAGCGGCCGTGAAGGCCCTGAAGGCCAAGGCCGACCTCTATGCCCGGGCCACCGGATATTCGGGCGTGCGCCTGACCGCCCTGTCCGAAGGCGGCTTCGTGCCCCAGCCCCGTCCCATGATGAAGGCCTACGCCATGGCCGCGCCCATGGCCGACTCCGCCCCCACCCCCGTCTCGCCGGGCGAGCTGAACGTCAGCATCACGGTGAACGGCGTCTTCGATCTGGTGAAGTAGCATGGACGATGCCCTCACCCGGGACTGGCAGTTCCTGAAGGTCGAGGCGGAGGGCCCCACCGTGGTGGTGCGCCTGCACCGCCCCGAGGCCCGCAACGCCCTGAACACCGGCCTGATGGTCGAGCTGACCGAGTTTGCCCGGGCCATCCGGCGGCGGACCGACATCTCCACCGTCATCCTGACGGGGTCGGACCGCTATTTCAGCGCCGGCGCGGACCTGGCCGCCCAGGGCGAGCGGCGACGGCCGACCCTCATGGAGACCCGGGAGGCGGTGATGGCCGGCCCGGACATGTGCGAGGCCTGGGAGCAGGTGGAGGCGGTGACCATCGCCGCCATCGAAGGCTATTGCATCGGCGGGGGCTGCGCCCTGGTGGCGGCCTGCGACTTCCGCATTTTGGGCGAAGGCGCCTATCTCCGGCTGCCGGAAATTCCCCTAGGCATCAACATGAGCTGGCGCTCGATCCCGCGCATCCACGCCCTGGTGGGGCCGGCCCGGGCCAAGCAGTTCGTCATGTTCGGCGAGGCGGTGCACGCCGCCGATTGCCTGACCTGGGGCTTCTGCGAGGAAGTGGCCCCCACGGGCGGCGCGCTCGAGGCGGCCCGGGTCTGGGCGGGCAAGGTGGCCGCCCTGCCGCCCCTGCCCGTGCGCATGACCAAGGAGGCGGTGGACGCCCTCGACAAGGCCAACCACCACGCCGCCACCTTCATGGACCGGGACCAGTATCTCCTGACCAGCCGCAGCGCCGACTTCCGCGAGGGCGCGGCGGCCTTCTTCGAGAAGCGCCCGCCGAAGTTCAGCGGGAACTGACGGACGCCGGGGTCAGGCCGGCCCGCTCGAAGGCACCGCGCAGCTTGTCGCTGACCACCACGCCAGGCGGGGTGGTGGCGCCCTCCATCACCGCCGTGAAGACCAGGTCGGGCTGGCCGGGGACAGGCCCCGCCGCCCAGGCGACGGAGCGGCTGCGGTCGCGGTTGGAGGGGCAGGAGGCCTGGATCACGGCGCCTTCCCGGCCTGCCGCCTTGAGGAGCGCGCCGACGTCACGGGCATCTGTCCCGTTGCAGGCGGGCCAGACCTTTCCGCAGACCCCCGGGCTCCCATAGGTCCAGACCACCCTGCCGGTCCCGGCCTGGCCGACCAGGACGCAGGTGTTGGGATCGCCAATCGCCTCCCCGACGGCCTGTTCCAACACAAGCGGGTCCACGCCCTTGGGCAGGGGCGGCGCGCAGGCGGCGGTCAGGCCGACAGCGGCGAAGGCGGCGGCGAGGGCGGGACGGAACAGGGACATGATCGACCTCCGGAGGGAGGGCCATCCTATCCCGCTTCTGGCCCCGAGGCGACGCCGCGCTTGACGCTCCGCACGCCGGACGGGACAACACGCTCCAAAGTCAGAAGGGCGCTGCGCCCAGCGGGAGGACGACCATGGACATGAACCTCATCAACCGGATCCCCGGCGCCCTGCAGGGTGTGGTGGAGGCCGGCGACCTGTCGGGCTTCGTCACCCTGATCTGGCGCAAGGGCGAGATCGTCCAGCTGAACACCCTGGGCAAGCGCGACATCGCCGCCGACAAGCCCATGACCCGGGACACGATGTTCCGCATCGCCTCCATGACCAAGCCCCTGACCTCGGTCCTGGCCCTCATGCTGATGGAGGAGGGCCGGCTGAAGCTGGACGACCCGATCACCAAGTGGGCGCCGGAATTCTCGGGCATGAAGGTGCTGAAGTCGGCCACAGGGCCGCTGGACGAGGTGGTCGACGCTCCCCGCGACATCACGGTGGAGGACCTTCTGACCCACCGCTCGGGCCTGGCCTACGGCTTCACTTCGGTGGGGCCCATCGCCCACGCCTATCAGGACGTGCTGGGCCCGCCCCTGGGCAACCCGCACGGACCGGACATGTGGCTGGAGCGGCTGGCCGGGCTGCCCCTGACCTACGCCCCTGGCGAGCGCTTTCACTACAGCCACGCCACGGA
>CAIWHQ010000336.1 GCA_903912465.1 uncultured Alphaproteobacteria bacterium
CTCGGAGAGTTCCGTAACCCGCCTGGGCTGGGTCTCGATCTCCACATCGATGATCAGGACCTGGGAATGATCCTGTTCGTGGGGGTGGATACCGATCCGCGCCTCGAGTCTCAGGGTCCGGACAAGGATCCTTTGCTCCAGGAGGGGCGGCTTGGAGGTCGGAGCGGCCACGGGTTCAGTCCAGGTGCTGACCGCCATCTACGGCGATCATCTGGCCGGTCACACTGGACGCCCCGATCAGGTAGGTAAGGGCCCCGCCGATATCAGCCGGATCCACGGCCCGGCCAAGCGGCGTCGAGGCCGCCTCATTGGCGAAGTCTTCCGGAGACTGGTCCAGATTGGCGAGGACCGGGCCGGGACCGATGGCGTTCACCCGGATGCGCGGCGCGAGATCGATGGCCATCATCCGCGTGGCGGACCACAGGGCGGCCTTGGAGAGGGTATAGGCGAAATAGTCAGGACCTGGCGCCAGCACTCTCTGGTCGAGGATATGGACGATATGCCCGGCCAAGCCTTGGGCGGCCATGTCCCTCGAGAGCACCAGGGGTGCCCGAAGGTTGATGTCCAGGTGTTCGTCCCAGGACGTCCGCTCAAGCTGGTCGAAGGTGTCGTTCCGGAAGAGAGAGGCGCTGTTCACAAGCAGGGTGACGGGCCCAAGCGCGGCAATGACCCTGCCAATCAGGCCCGAAACCGCAGACTCGTCGGCCAGGTCGCAGGGAAAGGCATCGGACTCGCGCCCGGCGGCCCGAACCTCGGCAACGGCCGCCCGGGCGTCTTCGTCCTCGCGTCGGCAGTGAACGGCCACGTCGTAGCCTGCTGCGGCGCAGGCGCGGACAAGCTCGCGGCCGATCCGACGGGGCCCGCCGGTGACCAGGGCTGTTCCGCGCTCCGACCGGGGCATGGTCCTAGTCGAACCTTCCCATGTCGATCTTGTTCAGGGCAAAGAAGACCGCGAAGAACGCGATGATGATGAAGAGGGGGCTCATGAGGCTCTCCTTGCAGACGGACGGGCTTTAGCTGCGGTCGCCGGACTTGTCGAGGCGGCCCGCCTGGGCACACAGTGCCGGACGCCGTTCCGGAGCCTGCCATGCCGCTATCGCCCATCGACACCGCCTCATTCCAGAAGATCGCCCTGGGCATCGACCGCCCCGAGGATGTCGTGGTCAGCGCCGCAGGACGGGTCTTCGCCTCTGACCACCAGTGCGCCGTCGCCGAGATCCTGCCGGACGGCAGTTTCGTGCGGATGGGGCCAAGGGGCGGCGCGCCCAACGGGATCAACATGGACCGGCAGGGCCGGATCCTGATCGCCAACTTCGGCATCTACGACCGCGAGGAGGGACCCCTCCAGAGGTTCGATCCCGCAACGGGGGTCCATGAAACCCTGGTCGCAGAGGTCGGAGGGCGGCGGCTGACAAGCGCCAACTATCCCGTGATGGACCGGGACGGGAACATCTGGTGCGCCAACTCCACCCACGCCGAGACCTGGCCCCAGGCGCTGGACGGACGGGCAGACGGGTTCCTTTTCGTCCTGCGGCCCGACGGAACCTGCGAGATCGTGGCGGAGGGGCTGAAGTTCCCGAATGGCCTGGCCCTTTCCGCGGATCACAGGCGGCTGTTCTGCGCCCAGACCTCCGCCGCTGATGTCCTCGCCTTCGAAATCCTGCCTGGTGCGCAGCTGGGCCCGGGCGTCCGCTACGGGCCAGTGCTCGGCGAGCTGGCCGTTCCGGGACGGCCGCCCGTGCCCGAGGCGGACATGGGCTATACCGACGGGGTTGGTATGGACGCCGAGGGAAACCTCTGGGTCTGCCTTCCGGCGGCGAACAAGGTCGTCGCCATCACCCCGGCGGGTGAGAAAGTGACCGTCATCCACGACCCGTCCGGAGAGGTGGTCAACCACCCCACCAATGTCACGTGGGGTGGCGCGGACCTCAGGGACCTCTACATCGGCTCCATCCGGGCGGGCTATGTCCTGAAGGGCCGGAGCCCTGTCTCAGGCCTCGCCCTGGTGCACCAGGACTGAAGACGCGAAATCCGAGTCTGAATCCCCCTTCCACCGGGAAGCCTGATCACTATTGTAGGAAGAGAAGGCGCACTCGGGGTTCCCGGCGCCCGCAAGAATCACATCCCGGAGGACGCCATGCGCGAATATGTGAAATTCTACATCGACGGCCAGTGGGTCGATCCGGTCGAGATGAAGACCCTCGACGTCATCAACCCCGCCAATGAGGCCGTCTGTGGCAAGATCGCCCTGGGCTCGGCCAAGGACGTCGACAAGGCCGTCGCCGCCGCCAAGAAGGCCTTCAAGACCTGGTCCCAGACCACCCGCGAGGAGCGCCTCGACGTCCTGAACCGCATCCTGGTTGAGTACCAGAAGCGCTTTGGTGACCTGGCCGTCGCGGTGACCGAGGAAATGGGCGCCCCCGCCTCCCTCGCCCAGCGCGCCCAGGTGCCGATCGGCATGGGCCACCTGTCCACCGCCATCAACGTGCTGAAGGACTTCAAGTTCGAGGAACAGCGCGGCCCGACTCTCCTGGTGAAGGAGCCCATCGGCGTCTGCGGGTTCATCACCCCCTGGAACTGGCCGCTGAACCAGATCGTCTGCAAGGTAGCGCCCGCCATCGCGACCGGCTGCACCATGGTGCTGAAGCCCTCGGAAGTGGCGCCCTTCTCCGGGCACATCTTCGCCGAGATCATGCATGCTGCAGGCGTGCCGGCTGGCGTGTTCAACCTGGTGCATGGCGACGGCCCGAGCGTGGGCGTGGCCCTGTCCAGCCATCCGGACATCGACATGGTGTCCTTCACCGGCTCGACCCGGGCGGGCATCGAGGTGGCGCGCAACGCCGCCGCGACCGTCAAGCGCGTGGCCCAGGAACTGGGCGGCAAGAGCCCGAACATCGTCCTGGACGACGACGCCTTCGCCAAGGGCGTGGCCCGCGGCGTCGCGACCATGATGACCAACTCCGGCCAGTCCTGTAATGCGCCGACCCGGATGCTGGTGCCGAAGACCCGCATGGACGAGGCCATCGCCGTCGCCCGCGAGGCCGCCTCGCAGGTCACCGTCGGCGATCCCAACGGCAACTCC
>CAIWHQ010000337.1 GCA_903912465.1 uncultured Alphaproteobacteria bacterium
GCCTCTGAGGTCCTGACGGTTGTTTTCGCCCTGAAGCCGCCGTCGCGGCCGGGCCGCCGTCCGCCGGATGCCTTCGCCTGGGAGGCACCGGACAGGTTTCTCGTCGGGTATGGCATGGATGCGGCAGGCGCCTACCGGACCCTGCCCTGGATCGGCGCCCTGCCGGAGGCTTAGTCCAGCCAGGCCGGCATAGCTTCGCGCGACAGCATGTCCTCATAAGTGGGACGGGGCCGCACCAAGGCCCAGTTCGATCCTCGGACAAGGACCTCGGGAACCAGAAGCCGGCTGTTGTACTCGCTGGCCATCGACGCGCCGTAGGCACCCGCGCTCATGAAGGCCACCAGGTCCCCGGCCTCGAGCGGAGGCAGGCTGCGGTCGCGGGTGAAGGTGTCGCTCGTCTCACAGACCGGGCCGACCACGTCGAAGGCGGACAGGGGCCCAGTCCGGGGGTGGACCGGGCGAAGGTCGTGATAGGCGTCGTACATGGCCGGCCGGATCAAGTCGTTCATTGCGGCGTCCAGAACCACGAATCGGCGGCCTTCGGGTCTTTCGTGGATGTGCAGCACCTGGGCCAGGAGGACGCCGGCATTGGCGGCGATAAGCCGGCCAGGCTCGAAGGCGAGGCCGATCCCGAGTCCGTCCGTGACCCGGGCGATCATGGCCGCGTAGTCGGCGGGTGACGGCGGCTCCGGCTGGTTGAAATAGGGAACGCCCAGCCCGCCCCCCAGGTCGAGCCGGCGGACCGCCAGGCCTCGGGCGCGCAGGCGCTCCACCAGTTCCCGCATGCGCAGGAAGGCGGCCTCCATGGGTGCCAGGGCGCTGATCTGGCTGCCGATGTGGCAGGTCAGCCCCACCGGCTCCAGCCAGGGATCGGAACCGGCCTCGGCGTACAGGCGCTCGGCCTCGGAGAAGGAGACCCCGAACTTGTCTTCGGCACCGCCGGTGGAGATCTTGGCATGCCCTCCCGCGGCGACGTCCGGATTGACCCGGAAGGCGATCCTGGAGGGACGGCCGATCTGCTGCGCCACCCGGGAGATGAGGCGCATCTCGGGCTCGGACTCCACGTTGATCTCCGAGATGCCGGCCTCGAGGGCGAAGGCGATCTCGCCGGCCTGTTTGCCGACGCCGGAGAAGACGATCCTGCTGGCTGGCACGCCGGCTGCCAGGGCGCGTCGGATCTCGCCCTCCGAAACCGTGTCTGCGCCGGCGCCGAGCCGGGCGAGGGTGGCCAGGACCGCCAGGTTCGGGTTGGCCTTGACGGCGTAGGCGATCAGAACCGGCCCGCCCTCTTCGCCCTTGAGCCCCGCCCGGGCCATGGCCTCGGCGAGGACGAGGAAGTGCCGCTCCAGGGTCGCGGAGGAATAGACATAGACCGGCGTACCCACCGCTTCGGCGATCCGCGACAGCGGAACGTCCTCGCAGTGGAGTTCGCCTTCCCGAAGCTCAAAATGGTTCATTTCGGCGGGGTCTCCGCCGCCTTGGGAGGCGGCGCGGCCAGGGGCGGCAGGGGTTCGGTGTTGCGGTCGCGGGGGTCAGTGGTCCGGAGGACCTGGCTTGGCTCGGCACCGGCGTCGACATCCCGCACAGCCCCCGGACGGGGCTCGGGGCGCTCGAGCCGGCCCAGCTTGCCGCAGGCCGACACGGCGGGGAGGGCCAGGATCAGTCCGGCGAGGACCAGCCGCGAAAGCCTCATGACAGCTTCTCCCTCCAGCGGGCCACCTGCAGGCGGACCTGATCGGGCGCTGCGCCGCCATAGCTCTGGCGGCTTCCCGCCGAAGCTGCGGGGGTCAGGACCTCGAACACAGCCGGGGTGATTCCCTGGCACAGGGCCTGGAACTCGGCCAGGGGCATGCCGGACAGGTCGACGCCGAGAACCTCCGCCCGCTTCACGGCCGCCCCGGTCACGTGATGGGCGTCGCGGAAGGGCATGTCGAGGGTGCGGACCAGCCAGTCGGCGAGGTCGGTGGCGGTCGAGAAGCCGGCGCCCGCTGCCGCGACCATCCGGTCGACGGCGGGTTCCAGGTCGAGGATCATTCCGGTCATGGCCGCCAGGGACAGCTCGAGGGCATCGAAGGCCTCGAAGGTCGGGACCTTGTCCTCCTGCATGTCCTTGGAATAAGCCAGCGGCAGGCCCTTCATCACGATCGTCAGCTGGGTGAAGGACCCCATCAGCCGTCCGACCTTGGCCCGGACAAGCTCGGCGGCGTCGGGATTGCGCTTCTGCGGCATGATGGACGAACCGGTGGAGAAGGCATCCGACAGGCGCACGAAGCCGAACTGGGGCGTCGTCCAGATCACCAGCTCCTCGGCCAGGCGCGACAGGTGGATGCCGCAGAGCGTGGCCGCGGCCAGGGCCTCGAGGGCGAAGTCGCGGTCCGAGACGCTGTCGAGGGAGTTGGCCGTGGGCCGGTCGAAGCCCAGGGCCTGGGCTGTGGCTTCCCGGTCGATGGGGAAGGGCGAGCCGGCCAGGGCTGCAGCCCCGAGCGGGCACTCGTTCATGCGTGCGCGGGCATCGGCGAAGCGCCCGGCGTCGCGGCCGAACATCTCGAGATAGGCCATCAGGTGGTGGCCGAAGGTCACGGGCTGGGCGGGCTGGAGGTGGGTGAACCCCGGCATGAGCGTGGCGGCGTGCTGCTCGGCGCGATCCAGCAGGGCGACCTGGAGGCGATGGAGCTGGGCGAGGGTCCGGTCGCAGGCCTCCCGCACCCAAAGGCGGAAGTCGACCGCCACCTGGTCATTGCGGCTTCGGGCGGTGTGAAGGCGTCCCGCCGCGGGCCCGATCAACTCGCGCAGGCGGGCCTCCACATTCATGTGGATGTCCTCGAACTCCTCGCGAAAGGGGAAGGTCCCGTCCTGGATCTCGCTGGCGATGGCGTTGAGCCCCGACTGGATGGCCGCTTCGTCTTCGCTTGTAATCACGCCCTGCTTGCGCAACATCGCCGCGTGGGCTCGGGAGCCGGCCAGATCCTGTTCGGCCAACCGCCTGTCGAAACCGATGCTGACGTTGATCGCCTGCATCAGGTCGTCGGGCCGGACAGCAAACCGGCCGCCCCACATGGCCTGGCCTCCCTGGGGGGCCGTTTTCGGATCGTCTTGGGAGTCTTCGGTCATCATGAGCCAGGATAAGGAAGCCGGATCTCCCAGGTTGGGCGTTCTGAAGATCGCCCTCTGGGGCGCTGCCCTGGTCGGCGTCGCCGTCGTTGTCTACATCATCGCCCAGGCTTTCATAACCCCTCGGTCGAAGGGCGGCCTCAAGGACCTGACCCGGGGCGAGATGTCCCGCCTCATCCTGCCTGCCGAGGCCTCTGCCGCGCCCGCTACCAGTTTCCTTGACTCAGACGGCAAGCCCGTGCGGATCGGCGACTTCCGCGGCAAGGTTGTCGTGGTGAACCTGTGGGCCACATGGTGCGCCCCCTGTATCCTGGAGATGCCGACCCTCGCCAAGCTGGCAGAGGCCCAGAAGGGCCGGGACGTCGTTGTCCTGGCCATCTCAATTGACCGCGACAAGGACGCGGACAAGGCCCGGGCCTTCATCGGCAAGAACGCGCCCCTGGCCTTCTACCGCGACCCGAAGTCGAGTTTGCCCTTCTCCCTGACCCCTCCGACGGCCGCCATGCCGACGACCCTCGTCTTCGGTCGCGACGGTGTGGAGCGTGCGCGGATGCTGGGTGAGGCGGACTGGGGCGGCAAGGACGCCGCTGCGGTGATCGATCGCCTGCTCGACGAGAAGTAAGGTTGTCCGGCCGTCCTGTGGCCGAGGAAGGAAATCGCGATGTCTTCAAGGGATGATGACCGGACGCCTGTCCTGATCGGGGTTGGGCAGGCTGCAGAGCGGCCCACTGACCCTGACTATCGGGCCCTCTCCCCGGCCGACCTTGCCGGGGAGGCAGCCCGCGCCGCCCTGGCCGACGCCGGTGCCTCCGGCGACCTCGCCGGTGCCCTGGACGTAATTGCCGCCATTCGCCAGTTCGAGATCTCCTCGCCAGGGGCGAAGGCCCCCTTTGGCGCCTCCAACAACTTCCCCCGGTCGGTCGCCCGGCGCATTGGCGCAGACCCGGCCCAGGCGATTCTGGAGATCACCGGCGGCCAGGGCCCCCAGCGCCTGGTCGGCGAGTTCTGCGAGGCCATCGCCCGTGGCGAGGCCGAGGCGGTCTTGCTGGTGGGCTCCGAGGCCATGTCCACCGTCCTGACCCTGAATGCGAAGGGCGAGACCCCCGACTGGTCCGAGACCGTCGAGGGGTCGATGGAGGACCGCGGCTACGGCCTCGAGGGCATGTTCACCGCCTCGATCCTCAAGCACCGGATCACCGGTGCCATTCCAGCCTACGCCCTGTTCGAGAACGCCCGGCGCGCGCGCCTGGGCCTCGACCGGCCGGCCTACGCCCGGAAGATGGGCGAGCTGTTTGCGCCCTTCACCCGGGTGGCTGCGGCCAATCCCTTTTCCGCCTCGCCGGTGGAGAAGACCGCGGAGGAACTGGTCGCCGTCAGCGACAGGAACCGGATCGTCGCCGATCCCTTCACCCGCATGCTGGTGGCCCGGGACCAGGTGAACCAGGCCGCCGCGGTGATCCTGACCTCGGTGGGGCGAGCCCGCGCCCTGGGCGTACCCGAGGACCGCTTCGTCTTCCTGCATGGCCAGGCTGACGCCAACGAGCTGACCATCATGGAGCGGCCCGACCTGTCGGCCAGCCCCTCCGCCATCTCCGCTGGCCGCAAGGCCCTGGAGCTGGCGGGCAGGACGGTCGACGACATGGCGGTCTTCGACTTCTACTCCTGCTTCCCCATCGCCGTGTTCAACATGATCGACGGCCTGGGCATCGCCGCGGACGACCCTCGCGGTCTGACCCTGACGGGCGGCCTGCCCTACTTTGGCGGGGCGGGGAACAACTACTCCATGCACGCCATCGCCGAGGTCGTCCCGGCCCTTCGCGCCCGGCCCGGCGCCTTCGGCTTTATCGGCGCAAACGGCGGCATGCTCTCGAAGTACTCTGTGGGGGTCTATTCCACGGCACCCGCCGACTGGAGCCAGCCCGAGGCCCGCCGGGCGAAGATCCCCTACGACCCGGTCCCCGGGCTTGAGGTCGAAACGGCGACGGGCGAGGCGACGGTGGAGACCTACACCACCACCACGACCCGCTCGGGGCCGGCCATCGTGGTCATCGCCCGCCTGGCCGATGGTCGCCGCGCCGCCGCCAACCAGGCCTCGGAGGCCGCCTTCGCTGAGCTGGCCGCCCGCGAGCCCATCGGCCGCAGGGTTCGCCTGGAAACCGACGCCGAGGGCTTCAACCGCTTCACCTTCACCGACTGAGGGCGTCCAGCTCGGCCATGCGCGCCTGGCTCCAGACGCTGTCCGGACGCTCGGCCAGTCGCTCGCCCACCAGCGCCCGGGCGAAGCCGGTCTCGCCGCTGCGCAGGGCCGCCACCAGCAGGGTCCTCTGCCAGGCATCGCGCTGGGCGTGGCTGCCACCGAACACCGAGAGGAGATGTCGCACCGGCGCAAGCCAGGCGACGCAGGCCGCGAAATCGCCCCGGGCGAAGGCCAGGACGCCCCGTGCCGCAGATAGCCCCGCCGCCTTCAGGACCTGGGCATTGGTCGCCGCCGGGTCCGGGTTCGCCGCCGCCCCGGCCATGCGGTCGACCAGGGCCGCCCCCCGGTCCAGCCGCCCGGCACCGCAGTGGGCCAGCACGGCGTGGAGGTCGTTGAAGGCGTACCAGGCCCCCTCGTCGTGCAGGGCCCATTCGTCCGAGAGCCGGTCCCAGCGCCCGCCTGCGTCCACGCCGTCCAGCCGGAGCCTCCAGAGCAGGCCCGCCGAATCGATCAGGGTCATGGCCAGGGGATCGGGTCCGCCGTCCCAGACGGCGGCGTCGTGCAGGGCCAGGGCCCGGTCCGCCCCGTCGGTCTCGAGGGCGAAGAGGGCCGCATGCCAGGAGGTGTGGACCTTCAGGAAGTGGTCGTGCCCCCAGTGCGGCCTGCGGGTCTCCAGCAGGTCGAGGCCGTCCTGTGCGCGGCCCTGCATCTCGAGGGCGTGGACAAGGGCGTGCTGGGCCCAGACGTCGTCGGGCGCGCCGTCCAGGGCCTGCCGGGCCGAGGCCTCGGCGGCAGGATAGTCGCCCAACTCCTCAAGCCCGAAGGCCTGCAGGCCGAACAGGTAGGGATAGGCGGGGTCGGCGGGGTTCCAGGCCTTAAGCGCCGCGGTCGGTCGGCTCCTGAGTCTTCCGGCGTCGCCCAGGAAGAAGTCCAGCTGGTGGGCGGCGTTCAGGGCGATGGGATCAGCCGGCCAGGCCTCCAGCAGGGTGTCCAGCCGCCGGCTCGCCCCGGATCCATCCCCCGCTGCCCAGGCCCGGATGACCGCCAGGTGTGCCGCCTCCCGGTCATCCGCCGGGACGATTTCGCCCATCCTCGCAACCCCAGCCTCGCTGGGGCCACGTTCCGACGACATCAGGCCCAGATAGGCGCCCAGCATTCGTCCCAGGGCGCAGTCCGGGTCGGAGGCCGCTGTCTTGAGAAAGCCCATGGCCTCGGGCCGCATGGCGAAGAGGGCCTCCACGGCCTGCTCCAGGGCGGCCACCGCCCGGGGGCTTCCCCGCGTCTCCAGTCCAAACCGGTCCTTCATGCGCAGGTCCCCCTCAGCCTCCTGATCTTGCCACGCGCCGCGCGCCGGTCCAGAGCTTGCCGACCTGATGCACCAAGGTCCGCCATGCCCAAAGGCCCCGCCTTTCCTGAACAGACCCGCGCCGCCGCCGAGACCCTCATCGCCCAGTATGGCGAGGATGCCGAGGTGATCGCCACCCTTCGCGCTGCGGAGTTCGCCGCCATGGGCGACCGCAAGGGGCTTGCGGACTGGGACGAGATCATTGCCTGCGTCGCCGCTCTCCAGGCGGGGGGAACCGGCGGCGCGACCCTCAACTGAGGCCCGCGGTCACCGGAAGGTTCAGTTCCCGTATCGGAAGATCGGGTCGTCCAGGTCGATGTTCGGCAGTTCGTCCTTTTCCCGCCAATAGTCCTGGCTGTGGCGCCATTCGGGCTTGTCGCCCGACTTGGGCAAGAGGTGGCCACCGCGCTGCAGGTAGCCCGGGTTGAAGTCCTCTGGGTCCATCCAGGGACCCAGGGTCATGTCCTTGTCCTCGGGCCGGAGCTCGGGCGTCACCCTCTTCACGCCCTTTGCCTTCATGTGGTCGAGGAGCCGGCAGACGAAGTCGCCGAGCAGGTCCACCCGAAGGGTCCAGCTGGCCCGGAAATAGCCGAACACCCAGACCAGGTTCGGCACGCCGGTGAACATCATGCCGCGGTAGGTCACGGTCTCGGACATGTCGAGGGGCTTGCCGTCGACCGTCATCTCGATGTCGCCCAGCACGCTCAGGTGGAAGCCCGTGGCGGTGACGACCACGTCGGCCTCGATCACCCTGCCGGACTTCAGCTTGACGCCCTCGGGGACGAAGCGGTCGATCTCGTCGGTCACGACGCTGGCCTGGCCCTCGATCACCGCCCGGAAAAGGTCGCCCTCGGGCACGAAGGCGATCCGCTGGCTCCAGGGGCGGTACTTGGGCGTGAAGTTTTCCTTCACCGCCTCATCACCGAGGAAGGCGCGGACGCCCGACAGCAGCTCGTTCCGCACCACCTCCGGCTCCTCGAAGGAGCGCCGGGTGAACTCGCCGCCGTCAAAAAGGATCTTCCGGCGGACGATCTCGTGGATCCAGGTCTCATCGATCTCGAGCTGACGCAGGGTGTCGGCCAGCTCGTTGGCGTTCCGTCCCGGGATGAAATAGGTCGGCGAGCGCTGCAGCATGGTGACATGGGCGCACTTGCCGGCGATGGCCGGGACCAGGGTGGCCGCGGTCGCGCCCGAGCCGATCAGCAGCACCTTCTTGCCCGTAAGGTCGATATCCTTGGGCCAGTTCTGCGGGTGAATGACCTGACCCTGGTAGTCCTCCATCCCCTCCCAGTCGGGGGTGTAGCCGACGTCGTGGCGGTAGTAGCCCTGGCACATCCAGAGGAAGTTGCAGGTGAAGGTCACCTTCTCGTCGGTATCGAGGCGAACCGCCTCCACCGTCCAGGTGTTGTCCAGGCTGGACCAGGTGGTCTTCAGGATCTTGTGCCGGTAGCGGATGTGCCGGCCGATGTCGTTCTCGGCGATCACCTCGCCCATGTATTTCAGGATCTCCTCGGCCGAGGCGATCGGGGCGTTGACCCAGGGCTTGAACCGGTAGCCGAAGGTGTAGAGGTCGCTGTCCGAGCGGATGCCGGGATACTTGTGCGTGCTCCAGGTGCCACCAAAGGTCTCCTGGGTCTCAAGGACGACATAGCTTGTCCCCCGCGACTGGGTCTCAAGGTGGTAGGCACCGCCGATCCCGGAAATGCCGGCACCGACGACCAGGACGTCGAAGTGCTCGGTCTTGGTCGCCGCATCGCGGTTCAGGGTTTCCGTCGCGCTCATGGTCTTCCTCAACTGTCTGGTCGTCCGACCCCAGGCCAGAGACGCAATGCAAGACCTGGAATCAAACCCCGATCGCCTCATTGATCAAGCGCAATAAGCCACGGGATATCCGGGCTCTGGCGACGGCAGGGGCGATTCAGCCCCTCAGGCGGGCGCCCGTCGCCTTGCCGGCCGCCGCCACGATCCGGTCGGACAGGGCTTCGATGTCGGCCTCCGTCAGGGTCTGTTCCCGGGGCTGGACGCGCACCTCGACCGCCACCGACTTGAACCCGTCCGGCACGCCAGCGCCGCGATAGACGTCGAAGATGCGGGCGTCGGCGACCAGGGCCTTGTCCGCCGCCAGGATCGGACGCACCAGGTCGCCCGCCGGGGTCGCTTCCGGCAGGAGGAAGGCGAAGTCCCGCGACAGGGGCATCAGGACCGAGGGCTGGAAGGCCGGGCGGGTCTTCACGTCCCGCCGCTTGGGCTCGGGCAGGAGGTCCAGGTGGATCTCGAAGCCGAGGACCGGGCCGTCGACATCCATGGCCTTCAGGACTGCGGGATGGATCTCCCCGAACTCGGCGATCACGGTCTTGGGGCCAAGCTGGAGCCGGGCGGACCGGCCGGGGCTCCACCAGGAAGACGATGCGCCCTGAACAGTCTGCAGGGGCGGTGCGGAGAGTTCGCCGAGCAGGGCCTCAAGGTCCCCCTTCAGGTCGAAGAGGGCGTCATTGTCCCGGCCGTCCCAGCGGCGCGAGGGATGGGGTGAGACGACGGCCGCGATCACCGCCGACTGGTCGCCGGGCTGGTCGCCGCGATAGATCGGTCCGATCTCGAACAGGGCGGCGTCGGGATAGCCCCGCCGGGCGTTCCGTCCCACCGCCTCGATGAGGTTCGGCAGGATGGAGGGCCGCATGCAGTCCAGGTCCGCCGCGATGGGGTTGGACAGCACCAGTTCCGGGGCGCCGCCGCCGAACCGTTCGGCCGTCGCCTGTTTCATGAAGCTCCAGGTCACGGCTTCGGCAAACCCCGCAGCGGCCAGGGCCCGGCGGGCAATCCGCATCCGGCCCTGGCGCACCGTCA
>CAIWHQ010000338.1 GCA_903912465.1 uncultured Alphaproteobacteria bacterium
ACTCCCCTGGATCACCGGCCATCAGTCGGGCCAGGGCCTGGCCGGAGTCCCAGGCGCACTCGATCCGGGGTCCGGCCAGCCAGTCTCCGCAGCAGCCCAGCTGGGCGGCTCCCGACCACAGGGCCAGGTCGGAGCCCGCGGACGACCGGGCGTAGCGCCAGCGATGGACCTGGAGGACCATCGGCTCCGGGAGCGGTGCGCCAATACGTCCGGCGAAGGCTGCCAGCAGGGCCTCGCCTACGGCTTCGGCCGGGTCCTCAAGATGGTGTCGGGACCAGTCCGGGCTGGCCTGGAGCACCCAGGCCTCTGGCCCCCCGCGCCCAGGCTTGGCGCTGTTCCGCGCCGCCCAGCCGAGGACCCCGTCCTCACCCAGGGTGTCGGCGGCGACAGGCAGGCGCTCGCCGAAGGCGGCCATCACGGTCCAGCACGGAGCGGTTTGCGAGGCGGCCGCGCGCGCCGCCAGGTCTGAATCCCATCCTGCAAGCAGGGCTGCGGCCTGCTCAGCCGGCAGGGCCAGGACGACGGTATCGAAGGGCCCTGAGAGGCCCTCGGGCGTCTTCAGCTGCCAGGCGTCCCCGTCGCGGGAAAGGGCCTCCACGACCGAGCTCCAGGCGATGGACTGGCCTTCGGCGAGGGCCTTCACCGGCGCATTCATGCTGGGGACCCCGACCCAGGCCTCCGGACCGGCCGCTGGCCAGGGGGCGGCGAGGCCTTCCGCGGCCCAGCGGGCGACCTCGGCGCGGAAGCCGTCGCCCCGGGCCGTGAAGTACTGGGCGCCGTGGTCGAAGCTCACCGTTCCCAGGGGTGTCTCGACCCGACGGGTCGACATCCGCCCTCCGGGTCCCCGGGCCTTGTCGAAGAGCTGGACCTCCGCCCCCGCGCGGCAGAGGGATCCTGCGCAGGACAGTCCGGAGAGGCCCGCCCCCACGATGGCGATGCGACGTCTGGTCAGGGTCATGGGCCCATCCTGGCCCCGTGACCCGGGGTCAGGTCAACACCTGTCCGGGGCCCGGCATGTCACCGCATCAGGGTTCGATAGGCCGAAGGGCTCCCGGGATACCGCTGAGGACCTCCTCAGAGGCGAACCAGCGCACGTCGATGAACCGGGCGTCCGAGGCCATGGCCTCGGCGAGTTGGGTCAACACCGCGACAAGATCGGGATGCCGGGGTGCGAAGGTCGTCCGGAACCAGCTCGTCTGGAACAGGACGATCAGGTACTTTTCGATCTGGGTGACGCGGATACCGAATGCCGACCGTCCCTTCGGTCCGCCCCGGATGAGCAGCTCCCATCCCCGTTCGTGCAGGCAGATCAGCTCGATGATCTCGTAACCGAGGCCCTTGAGGATCTCGGCCAGGGTCTCCGAGAGGAGCTTCCCCGGATACTGGAGGATGTCCATCTCATCCTCGCTGTCGATCTGGTCGCTCGGGAGTGTCGAGGCGAACTCCGCCCAAGGCCTCATCTTCATCGGCGTCTCTCCTCGCCATCGTGTTCATCCACCCAGGCACCGAAGCCGACAAGGCCTGTCCCGAGAGCTCCGCCCGCCGTCGCCTTCAGGGGATCGGGAGCGCCGTACCAGACCTGGCCGAGGGAATCTTCCTTTTCCCAGCCCAGCTTTTTTCCGCTCCAGCCTTTGACGTTGCCGATACGCCTCGGGACCCTCCCGCCGTTGAAGTGAGGATCGACCCGGTAGTGCAGTTCATACATGTCCCCCCTCTGGATGCCCTCGGGCTTCAGGAGGAAGAAGGGACTCTCGCTGATCACCGGGGGAACCGGCCCTCCGCCGAGAATGACCGGCAGGCGTGTGCGGCGGGGCAGGTAGTGATGTCCCATTCCGATATAGGGCTCGACGAAGTAAGCGGCGATCGATGGCGGTACGCCCTTGGCGACATAGTGGTCCACGGTCTTGAGCCCACGCG
>CAIWHQ010000339.1 GCA_903912465.1 uncultured Alphaproteobacteria bacterium
CAGGGTGGCGGCCAGGTTGCCGCCGAAGTCCACGTCGACCACATGGTCCACCCCGGCACCGCCAGTGAAGTCCCGGACCCGGGCGGCGACATCCTCCGCGCGGTAGTTGACGACGAGGTCGGCGCCCGCCTGCCGAACCCGTTCGGCCTTGGCCTCGCTGCTGACGGTGGCGATGACCGTGGCGCCTGCCCACTTGGCCAGTTGAACAGCGTAGAGGCCCACCGCACCGGCGCCTCCGGTGACCAGGACGGTCCGCCCCTGCACCGGTCCGGCGACGAAGACGCTGCGGTGGGCGGTCATGCAGGGAATGCCCAGGGTGGCGCCCTCGGCGAAGGCCACGGCGTCGGGAATGGGCGTGACGAGGTCGGCGTCGAGCTCGATGTACTCCGCCGCCGAGCCAAAGGCCCGGCCATTCCTCTGGCCGTTGTAGAACCAGACCCGGCGGCCGACCCAGCGGGCCGGCGTCTCCGGGCCGACGGCCTCGACCACTCCGGCGCCGTCGCTGTTGGGGATGATGCGGGGATAGGCCATGGGGGCGGGACCGGCCCGCATGCCGGCGTCCGAGGGGTTGACCCCGGAGGCGTGGATGCGGATCAGCACCTGGCCCCGGCCGGGGCTCGGCGTGGGAACCTCGCCGTGCTGCAGGACCTCCCGGGCGGGTCCGGTGCGCTCGTACCAGACCGCCTTCATGACCCGCTCCAGAGTTCCGTCATCAGGCCTTCCTCCCGTGTTCCCGGGTCAGACTAGCGAAGGTCACCGGCGAGGGCGAGGCCCGGGCAGGACCGCCACGTTCACACAGGAGACAGGGCCAGCCAGACCGCCCCTGATCCCGCCTGTCCGCCCCGCTGAAGCGGAAGGATGACAGGGTGCCCTGCGAGGGCTTAGGACAGGCCCTGAATGTCCCACGCCTTCACCCCCGACTTCCGCGCCCGGATCGCCGCGGCCTGTTCGGCCTTCCCGCGCATCGTCCATGCCGGAGGGGACCTGAAGCGCGCGGCGGTGGCCCTGACCCTGACGGCGGCGGACGACGGCTCGGGCCAGACCGCCTTCCTCCTCACCCGACGGGCCGCGAGCCTGCGGGCGCACTCCGGCCAGTGGGCCCTGCCCGGCGGTCGCCTGGACCCGGGCGAGACCCTGGAGGCGGCTGCCCTGCGGGAGCTCTCGGAGGAGGTCGGCCTCGACCTGCCGACGAGCGAGATCCTGGGCGTTCTGGACGACTATCCCACCCGCTCCGGCTATGTGATCACCCCCGTGGTGGCCTGGCTCCAGGACGCTTCGGCCCTGAGGCCCAACCCGGACGAGGTGGCCTCGACCCACCTGATCCGGCTGGACTACATCGCCGCCCCGGATGCGGTGGACTTCGAGACCATCCCCGAGAGCGACCGCCCCCTGATCCGCCTCCGGATCTCGGAGGAACACCACATCCACGCGCCCACGGCGGCGGTGGTCTACCAGCTGCGCGAGCTGGTCGCCGGCCGCGTCACCCGGGTAACGGAGCTGGAACAGCCCGTCTTCGCCTGGCGCTAGGGGGCGCTGTCAAGCTGGACCCGGAGTTACGGTGATACTGTAGGAAACAGATCATCACTCAAGGTATCGGGACTTGTAGTGCGGCAGGCCTGGGACAACGACGCGCGCAAGTCTGGCCATCGGCGGCGCTCCCCAGGGTGAAGGAACTCAGTCGCACAGGAGGGGGTTTCGTACAGCGTCACCGTAAGCGCACCGTAACCGCCAGTTATTCGCTTGCTAGATTATACCAAATTGGGTATAAATGAC
>CAIWHQ010000340.1 GCA_903912465.1 uncultured Alphaproteobacteria bacterium
GGGCCAGCTGGAGGTGGTGATCGACCGGACCTTCCCCCTGTCCGAGGCCGCCGCCGCCCACGCCTATATCGAGAGCCGCGCCGCCGTCGGCCGCGTCGTCCTGGTCCCCTGAGGCGAGGCCGGCCATGCCCTTTGCAACAAGCGGCGACGTCCAGATCTGCTGGGAAAGCTTCGGCGATCCCGCCGCCCCCGCCATCCTCCTGGTCAATGGCCTCGGCTCGCAGATGACACGCTGGCCGGAGGCCTTCTGCGCGGTCCTCACCGGCAAGGGTTATAGGGCCCTGAGGTTCGACAACCGCGACACGGGGCTGTCGACCTGGTTCGACGCCGCCGGCGCCTATACCCTCGAGGACATGGCCGCCGACGCCATGGCGGTGCTGGACGCCGCCGGGGTCCCCGCCGCCCATGTGGCAGGGGTGTCCATGGGGGGCATGATCAGTCAGGTCATCGCCGCCGACCATGCGCACCGGACCCTGTCCCTGACCTCCATCATGTCCACCTCTTCGGCGCCGGGCCTGCCCCAGGCAACCCCCCGGGCCATGGCGGTGCTGACCCAACCGACGCCGGACTTCCGGACGGACCCGGACGCCCATATCGCCGCCGCCGTGGAAAACGCCCTGGTGATCGGCAGCCCCGCCTATCCCTGGCCCAAGGGCGACCTGGCCGTGCGGGCGCGGGCAGAGGCCGAGCGGGCCTGGAACCCCACCGGGTCCAGCCGCCAGATGCGTGCCGTTGGCGCCACGGGCGACCGCTCAGAGCGCCTGGCCCGGATCACCGCCCCTACCGTTGTCCTGCACGGGGCGGACGACCCCCTGCTGCCGGCGGATGGCGGCCGGGACACCGCCGCCAAGATCCCCGGGGCCGAACTCCGGATCATCGAGGGCATGGGTCACGACCTGCCCCCCGCCCTGTTCGGCATTGTTGCCGACGCCATCCTCGCCGCCGCCGCTCGCGCCGGCTGACCCCTTCAAGGAGCCTGAACCATGGGACGTCTTTCCGGAAAAACCGTCATCATCACCGGCGCCGGCTCGGGAATCGGCCGGGCCGCCTCCCTGCTCTTCGCCGCCGAGGGCGCCAGGCTGGTCATCGCCGACAAGTTCGACACCGTTGAGGAGACCGCCCGCCAGGTACGCGAGGCGGGCGGGACCGCCCTGGCCCTCACCGGCGACGCCGGCGAGGAGGCCTTCGTCTCGGCCCTGGTGGACCGCGCGGTGGCCGAGCACGGCGTCCTGGACGCCATCTGGGCCAATGCCGGCATCTCGGGCGGTGCCATGCCGCGGGAGGACCAGGACGCCGCCCACTGGGCCGAGGTCCTGCGGGTCAACCTGATCGGGCCCTTCCTGGCGGTGAAGCACGCCAGCCGGGTCATGGTCCCCCGGGGCCAGGGCTCCATCGTCATGACCGCCTCGGTGGCCGGTATCCGCTCGGGCGCGGGTGGCATGCCCTATTCGGCCTCCAAGGCCGGGGTGATCAACCTGGCCCAGACGGCGGCCAACGAACTCTACGGCACCGGCGTGCGCGTCAACGCCATCTGTCCCGGCCTGATCGAGACCGGCATGACCAAGCCCATCTTCGACGGCGCCCGGGCCCGGGGGAACGAGGCCAAGATCGGCCAACTCAACCCCCTGGCCCGCTACGGCGTGCCCTCGGAGATCGCCCATGCCGGCCTCTTCCTGGCCTCGGACGACGCCTCCTACGTGAACGGCCAGGCCATCGCCGTCGACGGCGGCCTGTCCTCGTCGCATCCTGTGGTGCGGCGGCGGTAGGACCGGAGCCGCGACTGGTCAGGCGGCGCTCAGACGTCTAGAAACGGGCTCGCATAGCCTTTTGCCCGCAGGGACCCATGGCCGGACATTCCAAGTTCAAGAACATCATGCACCGCAAGGGCCGCGCCGACGCCCAGCGGTCCAAGCTGTTCTCCAAGCTCTCTCGCGAGATCACCGTCGCCGCCAAGTCCGGCATGCCCGACCCGGCCATGAACCCGCGCCTGCGCCTGGCCGTGGCCAACGCCCGGGCCGAGTCCATGCCCAAGGACAATATCGAGCGGGCGATCAAGAAGGCCTCGGGCACCGACGCCGCCTACGAGGAAATCCGCTATGAGGGCTTCGGCCCCGGCGGCGTGGGGATCATCGTCGAGGTGCTGACCGACAACCGCAACCGGGCGGCGGCCAATGTCCGCTCGCTCTTCTCCAAGCACGGCGGCAACCTGGGCGAGACCGGCTCGGTCGCCTTCATGTTCGACCGGGCGGGGCGCATCGTCTATCCGGCCTCGGCCGGGGGTGAGGAGGCGATGATGGAGGCGGCCATCGAGGCGGGTGCCGACGACGTGGAGTCCGACGAGGACGAGCACGTCGTCTTCGCCGCCTTCGAGGCCCTGAATGAGGTTGCGGCGGCCCTCGAGGCGGCCCTTGGCCCAGCGAAGTCGACGGGCCTGGCCTGGAGGCCCAAGAGCCTGACCCCGGTGGAAGGTGACGCCGTCGGAACCCTGCTCAAGCTCATCGACGGCCTCGAGGACGAGGACGACGTCCAGACCGTCTGGGGCAACTACGACATCTCCGACGCCGACCTCGAAGCCTTCGGGGCCTGACGGAGTCCGGTTCTCCATGGCCCTCACCCTCACTTCCCGGGGAAACCCGGCCGGACTGATCCTCCTGGCCTGCCTGGCCACGGCCCTGGCCATGACCCTCACGGACTGGCCGCCCCTGACCTTCCTGTTCGTCATGCTGGGCTGGGTACTGGCAGTGGGCGTGCACGAGTTCGGCCACGCCTGGGTGGCCTGGCTGGGCGGCGACCATACGGTGCAGGACAAGGGCTACCTGACCTTCGACCCCCGGAAATACGCGGACCTCCAGACCACCCTGATCTGGCCCCTGATCGCCCTGGCCCTCGGCGGCATCGGCTTCCCCGGCGGGGCCGTCTGGCTGAGGGAGGACCTGATGCGCGGCCCCCTCTGGCGCTCGGCGGCCTCCCTGGCGGGGCCCGTAGGCTCCTTCCTCGTCCTGGTGGTCCTGGTCCTGGTCCTCGCCCTCCTGCCGGTCGGCCCGGAGTCCGAGACCCTTGCTGCGGCCGTGGCCTTCCTGGCCTTCCTCCAGGCGACCGCCGTGGTGCTGAACCTCCTGCCGGTGCCCGGCTTTGACGGATTTGGCGTCCTGCGTCCCTTCCTGCCCGCCGGGGTCCGGGCTGCTGCCGCGCGGATCGAGCCGGTCGCCCCCCTGATCGCCCTGGCGGTCCTGCTGCTCCTGCCCGGCGCCTCGTCGGTGATCTTCGGCCTGGCCCTCAGCCTGGCCCAGGCCGTGGGCCTGTCCCCCACTCAGGTCTTCCAGGGCCTTGAAGACTTCCGTTTCTGGGCCCGACTGGGCGCATGAGGCTGGATCCGGCCATCGACGCCCTGGCCGAGCAGCTGGTCGCAGCCCGCCCTGACGGCCGGACCCTGGTGACCGGCCTGACCGGTGCCGTCTCCGCCGGCAAGAGCACCCTGGCCGCCCAGCTGGCCGACCGCCTGTCTGGCCGCGGGCTCTCCGTGGAGGTGATCTCCACCGATGGATTCCTGAAGCCCAACGCCGTCCTGGCCGCCGAGGGTGCCCTGGACCTCAAGGGCTGGCCCCACACCTTCGACACCCCGGCCCTGCTCTCGACCCTGGCGGCCCTCCCCTCAGGCCCCGTGCAGGTCCCGGTCCACAGCCACGTCACCTACGACATTGACCCGGCCCTGGCCCGGCGCATCGACCGGCCCGACATCCTGATCGCCGAGGGGCTGAACCTTCACTTCCGCGCCGAGACCCCGGCGCCCGCCGACCCCCTCGACCTCCTCCTCTACCTCGACGCCGAAGAGACCGACCTGGAGGCCTGGTACGTGGCCCGGTTCCTGGGCTTCTGGGAAGCGGCCGAGCACGATCCGGCCTCCTTCTACGCCCGCTTCCGGGGCATGGACCGCGAGGCCGTGACCGACCTCGCCCGCCGGGTCTGGGAAGGGGTCAACTTGCCCAACCTGCGCCAGAACATTGCCCGCGCCCGGCCGGCGGCGGACCTGGTGGTGCGCAAAGGGGCGGACCACGGGATCACAGGGATCGGCCAGCCCAGCGTCTGAGTCACAGTCGTCCTCGACGCCCCCTTCCCGACACCCGCAAACCAGCCTAGGAACACATCGCGAACAACTGCCGGTGGAACCGCATGAGCCCCGCACCCCTCCGAATCCTCGGCCTGGACCCCGGCCTTCGCCGGACGGGCTGGGCGTGATCCGGGTCGA